>JAICLP010000073.1 GCA_025925475.1 Burkholderiales bacterium
CTGCCATCGGCTCGAGAGCGAGATCAAGAACCTCGACAACGTGACGATCTACACGTTCCTGTTCCCGATCGACCAGCTGCATCCGAACGCGGCGCAAAAATCGAAGCAGATCTGGTGCTCGGCCGACAAGGCGAAGGCGTGGGACGCATTCTTCGCGTCGGGCAAGCTGCCCGACAACAAGGGCGATTGCGGCGACCCCGTGGCGAAGACGCAGGCGCTCGGGCAGTCGCTGCACATCAACGCGACGCCGACGCTGGTCTTCGCCGACGGCACGATGATCCCCGGCGCGCTGCCGCTGCCGCAGATCGAGAAGGAAATGGCGAGCGCCGAAGTCGAAGCGAAGAAGCTCGCAGCGAGCGCACCGGCAGCGAAGTAAAGACCGAAGCAGGGTCAGAGACGATTTTTCGCGTTCGCGAAAAACCGAATCGGGGTCACAGACGGGTTTCCGCTGCGCGCAAACCCGTCTCTGACTCTTTGGGGGGAGACGATGGCCATTCTCGATTTCATCAGCAAGCAGTTCATCGACATCATCGAGTGGACGGACGACTCGCGCGACACGCTGTCGTTTCGCTTCCCCGATGACGACAAGGAGATCAAGAACGGCGCGCAGCTGATCGTCCGCGAATCGCAGGCGGCGCAGTTCGTCTACCTCGGACAGTTCGGCGATCGCTTCGGTCCGGGGCGCTACACGCTCACGACGGACAACATCCCGATCCTCAGCGATCTCAAGGGCTGGAAGTATGCGTTCCAGAGCCCGTTCAAGGCCGACGTCTACTTCGTCGTCACGCGTCTTTTCACCGGCAACAAGTGGGGCACCGCGAACCCGGTGATGATGCGCGACCAGGACTTCGGCATCGTGCGTCTTCGCGCGTACGGGACATACGATTTCCGCGTGTCCGACGTGCAGAAATTCCTGAAGGAGGTGGCCGGCACCGACGATCACTTCCGGCTCGACGAATTCAACGACACGATGCGCTCGCGGATCGTCAGCGTGTTCTCCGATGCGCTGGCGCAGGCGAAGATTCCCGCGCTCGATGTCGCGGCGCGCTATTCGGAGCTCGGCGAGGCGCTCCTGCCCGTGATCAATCCGATCATCGGCGACAAGTACGGCTTGACGATGACGTCGTTCATCGTCGAGAACGTCTCGGTGCCGCCCGAGGTCGAGCAGGCGATCGACAAGCGCTCGAGCATGGCGGCCGTCGGCAACCTGAACGACTACGTGAAGTACCAGATGGGGCAGGGGATGGCGGCCGGCGGAGCCGGCGGCGTCGCCGGTGTTGGTGCCGAAATGGCGGTCGGCATGGCGATGGCGCAGCAGATGATGAACCAGCCGGGCGGCATCACCGCGCAGGCGACGAAGGGCATCGAGGCGCCTGCCGCGCCGTCCGCCGGCAACGGCGGCACGCCCGAATTGATGAATCCGGCGCAGGTCGCGCAGATGCTCGGCGTGTCCGAATCGGACGTGCTCGCGAGCCTCGAGGCCGGCGACATCAAGGGCAAGAAGATCGGCACGCAGTGGCGGGTGCCGAAGGCGGCGGTCGACGCGTTCCTCGCGTCGTGACTGAAACGGTCGAGGCCGCGCGCGCGAAGTTCGCGTGCCCGGCCTGCGGCGGCGAAGCGGTCTGGAATCCCGCGAAGCGCGCGCTCGTCTGCCCGTTCTGCGGCACCGAATCCCCGGCGCAGATCGATGCGAGCGGCGCGATCGTCGAGCACGATCTCGTCGCCGCGTTGCGGGCGATTCCGGACTCGTCACGCGGCTGGGATCGCGCGGCGCGGCAGGTCCGCTGCCAGAGCTGCAATGCGATCTCGGTCGTCGATCCGTCGCGGCAGGCGCAGAACTGCCCGTTCTGCGGTTCGGCGCAACTCGTGCCGTACGAGGAGACGAAAGCCGCCTTTCGCCCGGAGGGCGTGCTGCCGTTCGCCATTTCGGACACCGCAGCGCGCGACGGCATCCGCGCGTGGTACGGGCGGCTGTGGCTCGCCCCGTCCGCGCTCAAGGCGCGCGCGCTGACCGACACGGTGCGCGGCGTCTATCTGCCGTACTGGACGTTCGATGCGCAGGTCGAGGCCGACTGGAACGCGGAGGCGGGCCACTACTACTACGAGACGGAAACGGTGTACGTGAACGGCCAGCCGCGCGTGCGCCAGGTGCAGCGGGTTCGCTGGGAGCCCGCGGCCGGGCACGTCTCGCACTTCTTCGACGACGATCTCGTCTGCGCGTCGGTCGGCGTGCAGCCCGCGCTCGTTCGCGGCATCGAGCCGTTCCCGACGCATGCGCTGAAGCCGTACGACGCCGCCTACGTCGCCGGCTGGGTCGTCGAGCGCTACCAGATCGATCTCGTCGGGGCGGCGCAGCGCGCACGTGCGACGATGGACGCGAAGCTCAACGCGCTTTGCGCGGCGCAGATTCCGGGCGACACGTATCGCAATCTCTCGGTGCGCGCCGATTACTCGCAGCAGACGTTCAAGCACATCCTCGCGCCGGTCTGGCTCCTGACGTATGGCTACGGCGCGCGCCGCTTCCAGTGCGTGATGAACGGTGCGACCGGCGCGATCAAGGGCGAGTACCCGAAGAGCCCATGGAAGGTCGCGCTGCTCGTGCTCGCGATCATCGTCGTCGTCATCATCGTCATGACGATCGGGGGACATCAATGAGCGACACGCACGCCGCCACGTATGCAGTCGTCACCGGTGTGTCGCAGGGCTTCGGCGAGGCCCTCGCGCTCGAGCTGCTGCAGCGCGGTTGCAACGTCCTGGGGCTCGGCCGCAGGTCGTCGCCGCGGCTTGCACACGAGCGGTATCGCTTCCTGCGCAGCGACCTCGGACAGGCAACGATGCTGCCGGCGACGCTCAAGCCGGCATTCGCGGCGATCGCGGCGCAGCGCCCGTCGTACGTGTGCCTCGTCAACAATGCGGCAACACTCGATCCGGTCGGGGTCCTCGGCACGGCCGAGGCCGATCGCATCGCGACGTCGATGACGGTCAATCTCGTCGCGCCGGTCGTGCTCGCGAGCGAGTTCTGCCGTGTCTTCGCGGACGACGCGCTCGCGCGGCGCATCATCAACGTCTCGTCCGGCGCCGCGCAAAGTGTGATCGCCGGTGAGTCGCTGTATTGCGTCGCCAAGGCGGGTCTCGAGATGCTGACGCGCACGCTCGCCGCCGAACACGATTCGCCGCGCTTTCGCGCCATCAGCCTGCGCCCCGGCATCATGGATACGCAGATGCAGTCGTTCGCACGCACGCAATCGAAGGAGCGGCTGCCGAGCGTCGACATGTTCAAGGGCTTCCACGCGGGCCGCCAGCTCGTTGCCCCCGACATCGTCGCGCACAAGGTGGCCGAGCGCCTCGTGTTCGCGAACGTCGAGCAGGGCCGCACGTACAGCTACGCCGAGCTTTAGGAAGCCACCTGCGGCGCACGCAGCGACGTCAGCGGCGGCGCACCTGCACGCGATAGCCGATGATCGCGCCGTCGCTCCCCGCCTGCCACTCGAGGCAGTAGCGCGCTGCGACGCGCACTTCGAAGATGTCGCTGTCGCCGGTCGAGTGCGGCCGGACGATCGGCGATACGGTGGCGTTCGCTTCGCGATAACGAACCTCGAAGTCGACCGGCACGCTGCTTTGGAAGCGATAGTCGAGGCGATCCCCGACGTCGAGGTCGAGGCAGGCCTCGTGCGCCACATACGGCGCAATCGGAACGCGATCGACGACATGCGGGACGCCGGGAGCGAGCGGCGGCGTCGTACACGACGCGAGGCAGGCGGCGATGCCGAGCGGCGCGAACCGGCGAACGCCGCGACTCGTACGGCGGTCAGTCGCGCTGCTTCGCGAGATGGCGTCGCACATCGCCCCGCTTTCGCGGCCACTCTTCGGCCAGCATGCCGAAGCGCACGTGATCGCGCCAGCGCCCGGCGATCTTGACGTAGCGGCGCGAGTAGCCTTCGCGCACGAAGCCGAGCCGCTCCACGAGCGCGAGCGAGCGCGTATTTGCCGGCTGCACGTTCGCTTCGACCCGATGCAGGTCGAGGTCGTGAAACGCGAAATCGAGCGCGAGGACGAATCCCTCGGTCATGTAGCCGGCGCCGGCGAGTGGCGCGAACGCGTAATAGCCGACGTATGCGCTTTGAAAGGCGCCGCGAACGATCTCGGAGAAATTGACGACGCCGGCGATCGCGTCGTCCTCGTTGCGCACGATCAGCAGTCCGACATTGCGCACTTCCAGGTCGGCGCGGCGGTAGCGCTGGACGTAGACGTCGAACGCGTCGGGCGTAGCGGGCGCCTGCACCCACCGCCGGTGCAACGCGCGGCTTCGCGCCGCCTGCGCGATGAACGCCTGCTCGTCGCGTCTGCCCGGCGAGCGCAGGTGAACCCGATTGCCTTCGAGGATCGCCGGGTTCCTGCGCGTTGGCATAATCGGCATTTTAGCGGGGAGGTCGATTGAGCGCGTGGATCGAGGGCCGGGTCGCGGGACGGCGGGAATGGGGTGCGGCGCTTTATTCGCTGCTCGTCGACGCGCCGCAACTCGCGTTCACGGCAGGACAATTCGCGCGGCTTTCGCTGCCGGCGCCCCCCGGATCGAAGGAGGCGATGATCGGCCGCCCGTACTCATTCGTGAACCCGCCGGCGCGGCAGCCGCACGAGTTCTATTTCATCATCCTTCCCGAGGGTCCGCTGTCGCCGCGACTTGCGCGGCTCGGCGAAGGGGAGAGCGTTTGGCTTGCGCCGCGCGCGAACGGCTTCTTCACGATCGCCGAGACCGCGGAAGCCGAATCGCTGTGGTGCCTGTCGACAGGTACCGGCATCGGCCCGTTCCTGTCGATGCTGCGGACCGACGATCCGTGGGTGAAGTTCGGGCGCGTCGTACTCGTGCACTCGGTGCGCCATGCCGAGGAGTTGACGTATCGCGAGGAAATTGCGCGCATCGCGCGCGAACGCTCGGGCATGTTCCACTACGTTTCAATGGTGAGCCGCGAGCCGCATGTCGATTCGCTGGCCGGCCGCATTCCCGCGGCAATCGAAGACGGCCGGCTGGAAGCGCGTGCGGGCGTGCCGCTCACCGCCGAGAATGCGCATGCGATGCTGTGCGGCAACCCGGCGATGGTCGACGACGTGCAGAAGGTGCTGGCGACCCGCGGCATGCGGCGGCACCGGCGCCGCGAGCCGGGACACATCACGCTCGAAACGTATTGGTAGTGGGGTGCGTGTCAATGACAGCCGACCCATCGGCACGCCGTGGACGACCGAGGCCGACTTCAATGCAAGCAATGTATGCCTGCAAGACGTAAAGACGCTGAGCCGCGAGTTCAAAGCGTCCGGCCCGATCGCGAAGTGATGACGACGCAGCGTCTGCCGTACTTCGTCGGCATCTCGGGGCAGACCGTCGATGCGAAGGGACTGTCGATGCACCTCGTCGTCATCCCGCCCGGTGGGCGTGCCGAGCCGCACGTTCACGTGGGCTATGAGACAGGAATCTACGTGCTCGAAGGAACGGTCCGCACGCGCTGGGGAGCAAGGCTCGAGCACGAAGTGGTGAGCAGGCCCGGCGAATTCCTGTTCGTGCCACCTGGCGTTCCACACGAGGCGATGAACCTGAGCGCCACCGAGCCCGCGCGCGCCGTGGTGGCGCGAAACGATCCGGCCGAGCAGGACAAGGTCCAGCCATACGTACCGGGCCCGGACGGCGCTCAGGCCTGATTGCCGAGCGTGCGCGTGACCACTTCGGTCACGTCGGGCGACAGGTTCGGCGTGCGCGCGATGTGAGACAGGCAGCGCTGCATCATCGCGCGCCGCGGCTCCGCGAAGCGCTTCCATAGATTGAACGCACCGGCGATCGTCGATGCAAGCTGCGGATTGGTTGCATCGAGCGAGCGCACCTGCTCGGCCGCAAACGCATAGCCCGATCCGTCGCGTGCGTTGAAGCCGGCGAAGTTGCCGAGCGCGAACCCGCCGACGAGCGCACGCACGCGGTTGGGGTTGCGCGCATTGAAGCGTGGATGCGCGACGAGCGTGCGCACGGTGTCGAGCACGTCGGGACGCACGCTCTTCGCCTGCAGCGCGAACCATTTGTCGAGCACGAGCGGCTCGTGCCGCCACTTCGCCTCGAACGCCGCGAACAATTCGTCACGTACGTCCGACGGCGAATCGCGCAGCGCCGCGAGTGCGCCGATCGCGTCGGTCATGTTGTCGGCATCGCGATACTGTTTCGCGGCGAGCGCATGCGCCTGCGCATCGTCGAGCGCGCCGAGATAGCGGAGGCAACGGTTCGCAAGGCGCCTCGCCGCGATCTGCGCCTGCGTGATTGCATAGGGCGCGTGCGGCCGCACGCTCTCGTGGACGCGCTCGAATGCCGCACGGTGTGACGCCGCGAGCGACGTCTCGACGAATGTCCACGCGCGCACGATGCCGTCGGGATCGAGTGTCGGCTCGAGCGAGGCGACGTAGGCGGGATCGGGCAACGCGAGCGCGAGTGCCAGGAGCGACGGATCGCTTGCGTCGTCGTCGAGAATGCCGCCGACGATCCGGTTCAGCACGGGCGGCAGCGCGAGCGGCGTGCCGTCGCGATGCGCGCGCGCGAGCCTGAGGATCGCGTCGACGAACGCACGCTGTGCCGCATCCCAGCGGTTCACCGGGTCGCTGTCGCGCGTGGCGAGCAGCGCCAGTTCGTCGTCGCGGTAATCGAACGCGACGCGGACCGGTGCCGAGAAATCGCGAAACAGCGAGGGTACCGGCGCTGCAGGAACGTCGACGAATTCGAAGCGCTGCGCGACGCGGGTGATTTCGAGCACGCGGGTCGTCGCGCCCGGCGACGGCTCGCCCGCGAGCCGAAGCGGGATGTCGTTGCCGTCGGGATCGACGAGTCCGAGCGCGAGCGGAATGTGCAGCGGCGGCCTGCGGCGGCTGCCGTTCGACGACGGCACGCCCTGCTCGACGTCGAGCGTGTACGTCTGCGTCGGGGCATCGTGGCGGCCGCGCGCGCTGACGAGCGGCGTGCCGGCCTGCGCATACCAGTGGCGGAACTGCGCGAGGTCGATCCCCGATGCGTCCTGCATCGCCTGCACGAAGTCGTCGCAGGTGACCGCCTGGCCGTCGTGGCGCTCGAAATAGAGATCCATCGCACGGCGAAAGCGCTCGGGTCCGAGCAGCGCGTGCTGCATCCGGATCAACTCGGCGCCCTTCTCGTAGACGGTCGCCGTGTAGAAGTTGTTGATCTCCTGGTATTCGTCGGGACGCACCGGGTGCGCCATGGGCCCCGCGTCCTCGGCGAACTGCTCGCGGCGCAGGTACTCGACCGCGCCGATGCGCTCGACGGCGCGCGAGCCGCGATCGCTCGAGAATTCCTGGTCGCGAAAGACCGTCAGCCCTTCCTTCAGCGAAAGCTGGAACCAGTCGCGGCACGTCACGCGGTTGCCGGTCCAGTTGTGGAAGTACTCGTGCCCGATCACGCCTTCGATCGCGTTGTAGTCGTCGTCGGTCGCCATCGCCGGATCGGCGAGGATCAGCCGGCTGTTGAAGATGTTGAGACCCTTGTTCTCCATCGCGCCGAGATTGAAATCGTCGGCGCAGAAGATCATGAACGTGTCGAGGTCGTATTCGCGGCCGAAGCGCTCCTCGTCCCAGCGCATCGCCGCCTTGAGCGAGGCCATTGCGTAGCGGCAGCGCGCGACGTTGGCGGCCGTCGCGTAAATGCGCAATGCGACGTGACGCCCCGACGCGGTGACGAACGTGTCCTCGAGCGACGCGAGATCGCCGGCAACGAGCGCGAACAGGTACGTGGGCTTCGGGAACGGGTCGTGCCAGGTCGCGAAGTGGCGCCCGTCGGCGAGCTCACCGGATGCCGCGAGGTTGCCGTTCGACAACAGCGTCGGATAGCGCGTGCGATTGGCGCGCAGCGTGACGCGGTAGCGCGCGAGCACGTCGGGACGGTCGAGGAAATACGTGATGCGACGAAAGCCCTCGGCTTCGCACTGCGTGCAGAAGACGCCCGACGAGATGTAGAGGCCTTCGAGCGCGACGTTGCGCGACGGTGCGATTCGCGTGCGAATCGTCAGCGTTCCGTGATCCGGTGCGTCGCGAATCGTCAGCGACGTCGCATCCACGACGAGGCGCTCGCGCGCGAGCGCGCGGCCGTCGAGCGCAACGTGCAATCGCTCCTGCTGCTCGCCGTCGAGCGTCAGCGGCGCGCGCCGGTCCACGGCCGATGCGCCGGGATTGCGGCGAAACGCGTACGTCGACGTGACCTCGGTCGCGTCGGGATCGAGGTCGAACGTGAGCGCGATGTCGTCGACGACGAACGCCGGCGGCCGGTAATCGACGCGGCGCCGCGCCGCAGCGCGCGCGCCGCGCGGGAGCAGCGAGATCATTCCGGGCAATCGGACGTTCGTCTACTGTACGTCGAGCAGTTCGACGTCGAAGATCAGCGTCGCGTTCGGCGGAATCACACCGCCCGCGCCGCGCGCACCGTAGCCCAGTTGCGGTGGAATCACGAGCGTTCGTTGTCCGCCGACCTTCATGCCGGCCACGCCCTGGTCCCACCCCTTGATCACGCGGCCGGCGCCGAGCGGGAACGTGAACGGCGCGCTGCGATCGCGCGAGCTGTCGAATTTGGCGCCATGCGAATCGGGCTTCGACGGATCGTAGAGCCAACCGGTGTAGTGCACTACAACCGTATGCCCCGGCGTGGCTTCCGCGCCCTGGCCTTGCTTGACATCTATCTTTTGCAGATTTTCGGGTGTGGCATTCAACTTGCTTTGTCCTTCCGCAGCAGAGGTCGGCGCACTGACCGCCGTCGTCATGTATCCGAGCGCGAGAGGAACCATCGCCGCGATCGCGATCGGCGCGAGTGCGCGACGCGACGACGACGCGAAGGAAAGAACGTGGAAGGGCATGCGAGGACCTCGGTGGGGGAGCGCGCCGGCACGAAACGGCGCGCGACGTGCCGCAATGCGGCGTCCCCGCATTTTATCCGACCCGCTGGGCGCGTTCGCGATGCGCGCAGCTTGCACGAGGACACGTTGATGATGCGCAGATCGATGAACGCCTTGCGACGGACGCGCTGCGTTGACATGCGCGTCCCGTCAATGCGGCGCGGGATCTGAATGGCCGCGTTCGCCTTCCTGTCGTCGGCGCCGCGCGACACTGCGGACCCGATCGTCTCCGTCAAGTCGGCCGCGGCCTGGCTGCGCGAGTTGCCGTCGCTCGATCTCGTCGCGCGTCAGCAGCTCGTGCTGCGCGCGTTCGACGGCATGCGCCAGTCGCGCCGGCCGATCGATCTCGCGCGGGCGCAGGGCCTGCAATACCTGGATGCCGCGCTCGGCGCCGATCGACGCCAGCTCTTCAAGCAATACGTGGAAAGCCTCGAAACCGCACCGAAAGTTTCCGATCGCATCTGGCAGGCAAGCCTCGACCTCGCGCAGGCGTTCATCATCGCGTACCAGCGGGTGCTCGAGGAAGCGCTCGCGCCTGCGAGCGTGGGACGATGGAAGCCCCACGTGCCGATCCTGTTCGCCAGGCTCATTCATTTCTATGGCACCGACGCGCGGCTTCGCGTCTGCCGCCACGAGCGCTGGATCCCGGCGAAGTGGCTCGAGTTGCATCGCGCGTACATGCGCGCGACCGAACTCGGCGTCGACCGCGTGCCGACATCGCTTGGCGCATCGGGCGGCAACGGCACGCAATGGACGGTCGAGCAGGAGTACGTGTTCACGCTGCTCGTGCACCAGCTGAACAGCGGCAACCTCTCGCCGGCCAATCTCGACTGGGCCGCTTCGCAGGTGCGGGCGTTCAGCCGCAAGCTCGAGCTCGTTGCGCTGCCGAAGACGATGGAGGGCTTCTTCGTCGACATCGCCGGGCGCACGGGGCTGTCACGGCGCACCGGGCAGGACGCGGGCTCGATGCTGCGCTATCTCGACACGACGGCGCTCGCGAACCAGCTGGACATCACGCTCGCCGCGCTTCGCCATTCCGAGGAAACGGACCAGGGGCCGGTCGGGCCCATCAACCAGCAGCGCGCGATGATCCTCGAGAAGGCGCGCGCCGCGATCGCGCCCAATCTCAACACCGACATGCGACGCGATCCACGTACGCCGTGCGCCGTTGCTGCGCGGGTGCGCATCGGTCTCGCGCGCATCCAGCACGAGCTTTCGAAGCCGGCGAACGAATCGATGGGCGGCGATACCGCCAGCGGCGAGCAGATCGAGGTTTACGCGGTGACGGGGCCGAAACGCCCGAAGCCGCAAGCGGTCGACGAGGCGGACACGCTGTCGTCGAGCCTCGCCACGTTCGCCGATCCCGTATGGCAGGTGAAGGATCGCAGCCTTGCCGGATTGCGCATCTGTGCGAGCGGCGGCGTCGGCCAGACATTGTCGCTCGGCGCGCTCGTCGCGGTGCGCCAGTCGGACAGCGAGCAGTGGCTGCTCGGCGTCGTGCGGCGGCTCAACAAGTCGACGCCCGAGGATGTCGAGGCAGGCGTCTCGCTGATCGCCGAGCGCGTGCTCTCCGTGACGCTCTATGCGAAGTGCGAGGTGAGGCAGACGCTCGGCATCGTCGTGAACGGTCTCGATGCGTCGATGATGGGGCCGCGCTTCGAAGGCTTGTATCTTCCGCCGCCTTCGCGACCCGACAAGCCGCTCGTCGTCAAGACGCTGATCGTGCCCACGCATGAATATGCGGAAGGACGCAAGGTCATCCTGATGACGGGCCGCTCGATCTACACCGTCGCGCTGCGACAACTCGTCGAGCAGCGTGCCGACTGGAGCTGGGTGGCGATACAGGTCGTCGAGAAGCAGCAGCGAGGCGAGGCGTAAACCCAATCAGGGCCAGAGACGACTTCCCGCTGCTCGAAACCTCGCCTGCGACCCTACTGGTCCAGCGGCCTGAACCGAAGCTCCAGGCTTCGCTGAAAGAGATCGGCCGGCACCGGCTTCGGCAGCGGTGATGACTTGAGGATCGCGCGCTGCACCGCGTCGTCGTAGGCGCGAACGCCGCTCGATTTGCGCAGCTTCACGTCGATGATCTCGCCGGTCGGCAATTGCACGATGTCGAACACCGCTTCGGGATTGCCGGGAATGTCGGGCGGAAGATTGATGTTGCTGCGAATCCGGCTTCTGATCTTGTCGATCCAGTCGAGCTGCGCACGGTTGCGCGCGTCGGACGCCGCCTGTTGCTGCGCCCGTGCACGCGCCTCGCTCTCGGCTTCGGCGCGCATTCGCGATTCGCGCTCGGCCTGCGCCCGCATCTGCGATTCGCGCTCGGCCTGCGTGCGCATCTGCGCTTCCTTCGCGGCCTGCGTCCGCATCTGCTCGAGTTGCCGCTGCTGGCGCAACTCGGCCTGGCGCTTCTCCTCGGCCTGCCGTGCCGCCTCCTTGCGCGCTTCGTCCTGCTTTCGCGCCTCGTCCTGACGCCGCAATTCCTCCTGGCGGCGCGCCTCGAGGGCGGCCTGCTCCTGGCGTTGCCGTTCCGCTTCCTGCTTCGCCTTCATCGCGATGTCGGCCTGCGTATCGGGCTTCGGAACCGCGGCCTCGGGCGGTTTTGGCGCCGGCTTGGGCTGCGGCGGGGGCGGCTGCGGAACCGGCTGCGGCTTGGGAACCGGGTGCGGCGTCTGCACGACCGGCGGGGGCGGCGCATACAGCTCGGCGGTGACGGCTTCCGGCGTTCGATTGCGCCACGACACCGAGAACACGAGCACGCCGACGAACAGCAGGTTCACGCAAATGGCGAGAACCAGTGCGGGCCATTTGCCGCGCGGCGATCTCGCCGGCGCGGGACGATCGTGGGGCGACATTACTGTTGCCATGTCGTCATCATGTCTTGTCAGTGCCGAAGGGCCGCCCCGAGCGACTGACCAGCCCCTTCGGGGCAGCGAGCAGGGCGAGCGTGGGGGGCATCACACGCCCGGCGGCCGCGCGAGCAGGCCGACCCTCTTCACGCCGTTACGCTGCAGCACGTCGAGGATGTCGAGGACGTCCTGATAGCGCGCGTCCTTGTCCGCTGCGATCACCACCGGCCGATCGCCGCTGGCCTGCGCGGCGAGCACGTCGGCGACGAGCTGGTCCCGCGATACGTTGCGCGAGGTATTCGCGAGCTTGTCGGTCAGCTTGATCGTCTTGCCCTTGAGTTCGACATTCAGCGGGTTGTCCGGATTCGTGAGCTTCGACCCGACCGAGGGCAATTGGATTTCGCCCGGCGCGACGAGCGGTGCCGTCACCATGAAGATGATCAAGAGCACCAGCATCACGTCGATGTACGGCACGACGTTGATCTGGTTGATCGGCTTGCGGACGCGCCTCATCAGGCAACAGGGGACAGGTAACAGGTAACAGAAAGAACATCGGGATGCATCGGATATCAGCCTTGTCGCTGGAGAATGTTCGAGAATTCCTCGATGAACGTCTCGAAGCGCACGGCCAGCCGGTCGACGTCGTGCGTGAAGCGGTTATACGCGACGACGGCCGGAATGGCGGCGAAGAGGCCGATCGCGGTGGCGATCAGCGCTTCGGCAATACCGGGAGCAACGTTTGCGAGCGTCGCCTGGCTGACATTGGCGAGACCCCGGAACGCATTCATGATTCCCCAGACGGTCCCGAAGAGGCCGATGTACGGCGATACCGA
>JAICLP010000248.1 GCA_025925475.1 Burkholderiales bacterium
GGTGTCGAATGGGGCGGCGGCGCCGTCGATCCGGGAAGCGACGTCTACGTCGTCAACAGCTCGGCGGTCGCGCAAATCTATCGTCTCGTGCCGCGCGACAAGTTCGATGCCGAAAAGAAGAGCGACCCGAAGAGCTACTACGAGCAGCAGGGTGCGCCCTACGGCTTCTACCTGCACAACTTCGTCAACCGCTGGGGGATGCCATGCTGGAATCCACCGTACGGGACGATGTCCGCGTACGACCTCAACACCGGGAAGCTGCTGTGGCGGAAGCCCTTTGGCGAAGTCCAGAAATGGGGCTTCTACATGCCGCGGTCATGGGGATCGGTGACGATCGGCGGGCCGCTGATCACGAAGTCGGGCGTCATCTTCGCCGGCGGCTCGATGGACGCGCGCGTGCGCGCGATCGACGTCAAATCGGGCGACGTGCTGTGGAAGGCGCAGGTCGATGCGCCGGCTGTCGCCAATCCCGGCACGTACATGTACAAGGGCCGGCAGTACGTCGTGTTCGTCGTCGGCGGCAACGCGATCCTGAAACCGCAGGTGTCGGATCAGATCGTCGCGTACGCGCTGCCGGCCAAAACCGGATGACGGCCCGCGCAATCAGCGGCTTCGGGCGGCCCGGCGCCACCGAGGCTAAAAACTGACCGGATCGACGTCGAGCGCCCAACGCACACGCGCGCTCGCCGTCGTCGTCAGTGCTTCCCGCCAGCGCGGCAGGAATGCGAGCAGCGCCTTGCGCTCGTCGCTTTGCGCGATCACCTGTCCGCGCTCGAAGCCGCGGCGTCGCGCCATCGCGGCCGGCACCGGCGGAAACACCTGCACGCGCGCATCGCCATCGCATAGGCTTTGCGCGCGATCGAATGCAGCGTCGAGAAAGCGATCGACATCGGCGCGCGCATGCGCCTCGGCGACGAGCAGCGCAATGCGCGACGATGGCGGCAACTGCGCGGCTTCGCGCTCGCGCATCAACTCGGCAGCGAAGCGCGCGTAGTCGTGGCTCGCGAGGGCGCGATAAACGGCGTGCCCGGGAAAATCGGTCTGCACGATGACTTCGCCGGCGCGATCGGCGCGACCTGCGCGACCGGCGACCTGCATCAGGAGCGCGGCGAGGCGTTCGGTCGCACGGAAATCGGCGCTGTAGAGCGCGTTGTCGGCGCCGAGCACGCCGACGAGCGTCAAGCGACGGAAATCGTGTCCCTTCGCGAGCATCTGCGTGCCGATCAGGATGTCGATCGCCTGGTCCTCGACGTCCTTCGAGAGCGTCGCAAACGCGTCCTTGTTGCGCGTCGTGTCGCGGTCGACACGCGCCACGCGCGCGCCGGGAAACGCCGCACGAATCGCCTGCTCGAGGCGCTGGGTGCCGAAGCCGAGCGGCAGAAGGTCGACGTTGCCGCATTCGGGGCACGCGCGCGGGAACGGCTCGGCGTGGCCGCAGTGGTGACAGCGCAAGCGGTCGGGTTCGTGGTGCACGACGAGCCGCGCCGCGCAGCGCGTGCATTCCGATTCCCATCCGCACGCCGCGCATTTGAGCGACGGCGCGTAGCCGCGCCGGTTGACGAAGATCAGCGACTGCTCGTGTCGCGCAAGACGCGCGCTGATCGCCTCGCGAAGCGCGGGCGTGAAGCCATCGCGGACGTCGGCACCACGTAGCGGAGCGAAACGAATGGCGGGGAGTCGCGCACGAGGATCGGCGCGCTCGGGCATCGCCGCGTGCCTGTAGCGAGCGCCCTGCGCGCGCGCCCAAGTCTCGAGCGATGGCGTCGCGCTGCCGAGCACGATCGGCACGTTGCGCCGCTGCGCGCGCCACACGGCGAGATCGCGCGCGTGGTAACGCACGCCGTCCTGCTGCTTGAACGAATCGTCGTGCTCTTCGTCGACGACGATCAGCGCGAGATGCGGCAGCGGTGCAAACACGCCGAGTCGTGTCGACAGCACGACCTGCGCGTCGCCGCTCGCGGCTGCATTCCAGTTCGCGCGTCGAGCGCCCGCCGCGAGCCGGCTGTGCAGCGTCACGGTGTGCACATTGGGTAGCGCCCTTTGCACGCGCCGCTCGAACTGCGGCGTCAGGTTGATCTCGGGAACGAGAATCAGCACCTGGCCGCCCCGCGCCACGGCGTGCGTCGCGGCAGCGAGGTAGACGTCGGTCTTGCCGCTTCCCGTCACGCCATGCAGCATCGTCACCGCGAACGTCCCGCTGGACCCCAGGATGGCGTCGAGTGCATTCGTTTGCGCTGCATTGAGTGCGTGGAGTGCCGCCGGCGGATCGGACTCCATCTGCGCTGCGCTCTTTGCCGCCGGCTTGCGCGCGCGCATGGGTGGCGGTACGAGCAGCGCATGCGCAAGACCCGGCGCCGCCTGGTAATAGGCGCTGACGAACGCGGCAAGCGCCATCACCTCTTCAGGCAGCCGGGGAATGCCGGAGAGCGCATCGATCGGTTGCAGGCGCTCGCCGATTTCGGATGCTGCATCGACATCGATGACGACGCCGAGCGCCGCCCGGTTGGCGAGGCGCGCGCGCACGACGTCGCCGCGCGCGACGTCGAGTCCGTCCGGAATCCAGTAATCGAAGGTTTGCCACGCCGCGATCGGCATGGCGACGTGAGCGATCGCCATCGAAGCGGACCGGCAGGAATTTACAGAATCGTGCCGGACTGAACGTCGACGATTACGCGATACTTAAACCGATACTTCAACATGACACGGCAAACTTATAATTCCAAAAACGTCCGGTAAACATTTCCAATGCGGTCTGTGGATAGTTTTGTGCGTAACTGATCGCGTCTGCCGTCTGCAACGTCGTCGAGTGGATGGCCTGATTGTTGCACTACTGCACTTGCTCGAAAATCGAAGCGATTTTTCAGCTACTTAGGCCTTCCGCTTCGCGCAATTTTTGTCACATGCCGCGATGTAGGACAAATGGCCGAGCCGTGTGCATAAGTCCGTGGGAAACGCGTGTTTCGGGCGTTTGTCAACCCCCCCGATACCCGCTTCCGGACGCCTTTTGGCCGGCGTTGCAAGTTCGCGACGCGCGATGGACCGCCGCCACGAGCGCGGCTACGTTCTCCGGCGGCGTGGCCGGCACGAGCCCATGGCCGACGTTGAACACGTAGCCGGGAGCAGAACCCGATTCGTCGATCAACGCTAATGCCGCGCGCTCCACGCTGTCCGGATCGGTCAGAAGCGCCAGCGGGTCGAGATTCCCCTGGAACGCCACGCGCTCGCCGAAGCGGCGACGCGCGTAACCGAGGTCGGCCGTCCAGTCGAGCCCGATGCACGAAGCACCCGATTCAGCGATCGCTGGCAGCGAAGCCGCGGCTCCCTTCGTGAAGACGATCGTCGGAATGCCGGCCGGCAAGCGCGCGAGGATCGAGCGCGTCGGCGCAAGCGAAAAGCGCCGGTACGCTTCCGGCGCCAACAAGCCGCCCCACGTATCGAACAGCATCAGCGCATCGGCGCCCGCGCGTGCCTGCTCGGCCAGATAGGCGCTGACGGCATCGGCATTGACGCGCACCAATCGATCGAGTAGATCGGGCCGCGCGAATGCCATCCTGCGCACCGTCGCGAAGTCTGCGCTGCCGCGGCCTTCGATCATGTAGCAGGCGAGCGTAAACGGGCTTCCAGCGAAGCCGATCAGCGGCACGCGGCCCGCGAGCGCACGCTTGATTTCGCCGATCGCATCGAAGACGTAGCGAAGCCGCGCGAGATCGGGAACGGTCAAGGCGGCAATTGCCTGCTCGTCGGCGGTCGTACGCGCGAAGCGCGGGCCTTCGCCCTCGGCGAAGCGAAGACCGAGGCCCATCGCATCGGGTACGGTCAGGATGTCCGAGAACAGGATTGCCGCATCGAGCGGAAAGCGGGCGAGCGGCTGCAGCGTCACTTCCGCGGCAAGCGACGGGTTCGTCGCGAGCGCCATGAAGCTCCCAGCTTTCGCACGAAGCGCCGCGTATTCGGGGAGATACCGGCCCGCCTGGCGCATCAGCCAGACGGGAACGTAGGGCGTCGGCTCGCGGCGCAGCGCGCGGAGCAGCGTGTCGTTCGGTTGATGGCCCCCCCACGCTTGCGGCTCGCTGGACCGTGTGCGTGCTTCGCACTCGGGTGCTCGCCTCTCGGACGGCCCGTCGGGCTCGCGCGCTGCGCTGCCCCCCGGGGGGCGGAATTCGCGCTCGGGGCGGTCCTTCGCGCTCATGTGAGCCTGCGTCCCGTCAGCCGCTCCAGCACCGCGAGCGGCGAGCGTTGCGGCTCATAGAGCGCGTCGATCGGCAGATGCGTCGTCTGCTCGAGCATGTACTGTCCCGACGAGGCCGCGTGCATCACCTGGTCGGAGAAGCAGATCCACGTCGTGCCCGGCGCGAAACGTACTTCGCGCTGCTGCGAGCCGCCCTGGTACGCGAGATCGGCCTTCGCCGCATCGTGCAAGCCGAGCATGAGGTGATCGTATTCGCTGCGCGGCGACTTCGTCACGTGCAATGCCGACAATACGCTGGCCTCGCCCGGCAGCATCGAGCGAATGCGAGGCAGCAGCGCGTGCGCCATCGTCTCGAACGATTCGCCGACGCGCCAGACGCGATCCTCGCCGTTCGGATTCACGTTGCAGAACACACGCAGGATACGCACGCCGCGGTTGGGCCGCGATGGGAATGCGTCGACGTGGAGCCGCGTATCGTCCTTGCGCCACGACACCGCGCGACCCGACGCGCCGTGCGGACGATAGCTCGTTCGTGCACGCTCGAGATACGGTGCGTAGCGTGGAAAGAGCGCAGCGATCAGTGCACTCGCGTCGGAGGCGAATCGCGCGATCATCGCGGTCAGCGCGGCGACGTCTGACGCTTCGCCTCGCGCGCCCTTGATTGCGTCGCCTTCGAGGCTGATGTTCTTCGCGTTGCCGTCCGACCAGCGGACGTCGAGGAACCGACGCTCTTCGGCCGACAGGGCGAATGCAAGGTGCGGCAGCACGAGCACCGCACCGCTTTCGAGATCGCGTGCGTAGCGCTCGGTCTCGGCCGGCGCGACATCGGGCCGCCATCGCGCGACGTCGAGCGTGGAAATTGGGGTCAGGCTCGAA
>JAICLP010000088.1 GCA_025925475.1 Burkholderiales bacterium
CACCTGCTCCTGGAAGATCGGCACGCCGAGCGTGCGCTCGAGCACGCCCTTCACCGCGTCGCTCGGATACGTGACCGGCTCGAGCTTCTGCCGGCGCTTCAGGTACGGATGGACCATGCCGCCCTGAATTGGTCCCGGCCGCACGATCGCGACTTCGATGACGAGGTCGTAGAACGTCGCCGGCTTGAGGCGAGGCAACATCGACTGCTGCGCGCGCGACTCGATCTGGAACACGCCGATCGTGTCGGCCTTCTGGATCATTGCGTAAACGGCCGGATCTTCCGGCGGAATGTCCTCCATCCGGATCGGCATGCCGCGCCATGCCGAGACCATGTCGAGTGTGCGCCGGATCGCGGACAGCATGCCGAGTGCCAGGCAGTCGACCTTGAGCAGGCCCATTGCGTCGAGGTCGTCCTTGTCCCACTGGATCACCGTGCGATCGACCATTGCCGCGTTCTCGACGGGCACCATGCGTTCGAGCAATCCGCGCGCGATGACGAAGCCGCCGACGTGCTGCGACAAGTGACGGGGAAAGCCGAGCAGATGGCCCGCGAGCGTGACGATGCGCCGCACGATGCGATTGTCGGGATCGAATCCCGCTTCGCGAATGCGATCGCGATGCATCGCGCGGCCGTCCCACCATGCGAACACGCCGGTCAGGCGATCGAGCTGCGCGAGGTCGAGGCCGAATGCGCGGCCGACGTCGCGCACCGCGCTTTTCGGCTGGTAGGTGATGAGCGTCGCCGCGAGGGCCGCGCGATGACGGCCGTATTTCGCATAGACGTACTGCATCACTTCCTCGCGCCGCTGGTGCTCGAAATCGACGTCGATGTCGGGCGGCTCGTTGCGCTCCTTGCTGATGAAGCGCTCGAACAGCATCTCGCTTCGCGCCGGATCGACCTCGGTGATGCGCAGTGCATAGCAGACCGCCGAATTCGCCGCCGATCCGCGACCCTGGCAGAGGATGGCCTTCGAGCGCGCGAACGCGACGATGTCGTGCACGGTGAGGAAATAGGGCTCGTAGCGGAGCTCGGCGATCAGCGCGAGCTCGTATTCGATCAGCGCGCGGACACTGGCCGGGGCGCTGGTGCAGCGGAATGCGCTGTCGCCCGACAAAAGCGGGGTCAGAGACGAATTTTCGTCAGCCGCATCGTCTAGTCGGGGATCTACATGAAAATTCGTCTCTGACCCCATTTTTGCGTATCGTTCCGCGAGCCCGCGCTCGACGAGCTTGCGCAGCCACGATGTCGCCGTCTCGCCGGGCGGCACGATCTCCTCGGGATACTCGTAGCGCAGTTCGTCGAGCGAAAAGCGGCAGCGCTGCGCCACGTTCACCGTTTCTTCCAGCAATTCGCGCGGATAAACGCCGGCGAGCCGTGCACGCGAGCGCAGATGCTGCTCGCCGTTCGGATGCAGCGCGTGTCCGCATTGCGCGAGCGGCGTTCGGAGTCGAATGGCGGTCAATGTGTCCTGCAGCGCGCGGCGCGCCCGGACGTGCATGTGCGCGTCACCCGACGCGACGAGCCGCAGTCCGCTGAGCCGAGACAACGCGTCGCATTGCGCAACCCGCGCGCCGTCGCCGGCCTGCGCGAGCAGCTCGACGGCGATCCATGCATGGTCGCCGAAAAGATCGCGGACAAAGCACGCATCGCGGCGCAGCTCGTCCCCGATTGCCGAGTCGCGCAAGTCGAGCGCAGGCAACCACAGTGCGAGACAGCGCGCGGCGATCGCGACGTCGTCGCGCGTCAATCGATACGTGCCTTTCGCGGCCTGCCGGCGCCCGCGCGTGATCAACTGCGAGAGGTCGCCGTAGCTTTCGCGATCGGTCGCGAGCAGCACCAGCTTCAGGCCATCGTCGAGCGTGAGCTCGCTGCCGAGGACCAGCGGCAAACGGGCGTCCTTCGCGGCGAGATGCGCGCGCACGGCACCCGCGAGCGAGCACTCGTCGGTCAACGCGAGCGCGCTGTAGCCCTCGCTTTTCGCGCGCTCGACGAGCTCCTCAGGATGCGACGCGCCGCGCAGGAACGAGAAATTCGACAGGCAGTGCAGCTCGGCATAAGCCGGCAGCACATCGGGTGATGCCATACCGCATGAATATACGGTATTACCGGCGAATTGGCCACTTTCTGCCGAAGCGTTGACGTAAGATGCACGGGCCTCGAAGTCAACCTCCCGTTCAATCCCCAACTACCGTTCTCATGCCGCAGATTGCCTTCGATCGCTTCTACCGCTACGCCGAGCTCACCGAAATCCTGCACGCGCTCGCGCGCGAGTATCCGCATCTCGCCGCGATCGAAACGATCGGCAAGAGCCACGAGGGGCGCGACATCTTCGTGCTCACCGTCACGAACGTTCAAACGGGGCCGGCGAGCGAGAAGCCCGCATTCTGGATCGACGGCAACATCCATTCGACGGAAGTCGCGGCGTCGGCGGCCGCGTTGTACTTCGTGAACATGCTCGTCACGCAATACGGCAACGATGCGGACGTGACGCGCGCGCTCGACACGCGCGCGTTCTACGTGTGTCCCCGCGTCAATCCCGACGGAGCCGAATGGGCGCTAGCCGACAAGCCGAAATGGGTGCGCTCGAGCACGCGGCCGTATCCGTTCGACGAGCAGGACGTCGAAGGATTGAGCGTCGAGGACATCGACGGCGACGGGCGCATCCTGCAGATGCGCATCGAGGATCCGAACGGATTGTGGAAAGCGCATCCGCAGGCGCCGAACCTGATGGTCCGCCGGGAGCCCACCGAAATCGGCGGCACCTACTACCGCATCCTGCCCGAGGGCCGCTACGACCATTACGATGGCTACACGCTGAAGATCAAGCGGCCGCGCCAGCAGCTCGATCTCAACCGCAATTTTCCGGCGAGCTGGCGGCAGGAATTCGAGCAACAGGGCGCCGGACCGTACCCGACGTCCGAGCCCGAGATTCGCGCGTTCGTCGACTTCGTGGTGCGTCATCCCAACATCACCGCCGGCACCTCGTTCCACACGTGGAGCGGCGTGCTGCTGCGCCCGTTCGAGCACATGCCGGACGACGACATGGACGCCGAGGACCTGTGGTTCTATCAGCGCGCGGGCCGCAAGGGTACCGAGGTCACCGGGTATCCGGCGATCTCGGTCTTTCACGAATTCCGCTATCACCCGAAGTCGGTCATCGGCGGCACGTCGGACTGGATCTACGAGCATCTCGGCGCGTTCTCGTGGGTCGTCGAGATCTGGTCGCCGATGCGCGAGGCCGGTCTTTCCGATTACAAGTTCATCGACTGGTTCCGCGATCACTCGATCGACGACGATCTCGCGCTTTATCGCTGGAACGTGGACAAGTTGGGCGGTGCCGCGCATCACGGATGGAAGCCGTTTCAGCATCCGCAACTCGGTGCCATCGAGATCGGCGGCTGGGACCGCTTTCACGCATTCGGCAATCCGCCGCTTTCGCTGCTCGAGCGCGAGATCGGGAAGTTTCCACGCTGGCTGCTGTGGCAGGCGCTGTGCTCGCCTGCGCTCGAGCTCGTGCACGCCGGCTCCGAGAGGTTGGGTGACGGGACGTACAAGTTGACGCTCGTCATCCAGAACGTCGGCTGGCTTCCCACGTATGTCACGAAGCGCGCGCTCGCGCGCAAGACCGTGCGCGGCGTTTTCGCCGAGCTCGAGCTGCCCGAAGGCGCGTCGCTCGCGACGGGCAAGCTTCGCGAGGACATCGGCCAGCTCGAAGGCAAGGCGTACAAGCACACCGGCGTATCGTTCTGGCCCGATTACAACGTCACCGACGATCGCGTCAAGCGCGAGTGGATCGTGCGCGCCGAGGAGGGCGCCACGATCGGCATCACCGCGCGGCACGAGCGCGCGGGAACCGTCCATGCTTCGCTCGTGCTCGGATGAACCATGATGCCGATCGCGCGCCACGCGATCGGCGCGTGCGTACGAAACGTCCGTCAAAAGCGCTGCGCCGCGGCCTGTGCGCAGGCTTGCCGGTACACGTTGCCGCCGTCGTCGATGAATTGCACCGCTGCGTCGTTCGTCGTCCATTGATCGGCATCCTTGCCGAAGACGATGGTCTGCGAGATCGTCTGCGTGCCTGCGGTGAAACCTGGCGATGATGGCGGCGCGGGTGGCGTCGTGAACAGGATGAACGCTTCCGAGCGGGCCTCGAACGAACGCAGCCCGCTGCGCTGCCAGACCCCGGCGCCATTGCTGCGCTGCCCTGGCGCGAATGCGGGGCTGTTCGTGATTTCGGCCATCGTACCGTCTGCATTGAATGTCAGCAGCGACTGAAACGTCGGGCCGATCGGCGCGCCGCTCTCACAGTTGACGAGGCCGACGATGACCTCCCAGGTCCCCACCAGCGTCGCGTTCCGGCCGTGAGCGATGCCCTGTTCTGCGCGCGCGGGAATCGCGCTCATCGTGCAGGCGAGCAGACTGCCGATGACCAGCGCGTTGATTGCACGGCGGCGGTGTTGCGGGGTGGATCGTTTCATGGAGATTCCTTCGGAGGGGATTGCGCCGCACGGGACGTCCGTCGCGGCAAGCGCACAATGCATTGCGGCGGCGCCGAATGTCTTTATGATGCGTTGAATCGTTATGAAGACTTCTGAAGGCGGACGGCAGGATGAAGTACGCATTCACGAATTCGGCGAGTATCGCGTCGATGCGGCTCGGCGCACACTGTTGCGCGGCGGCCGGCGCGAGCCCCTCACACCCAAAGTTTTCGACACGCTGCTGTTCATGCTGCGCCATCCAGGCGAGATCCTCGAAAAGGACGTGCTGATGCGTGCCGTCTGGCCGGATACGGTGGTCGAGGAAAACAATCTGAGCCAGAACATCGCCACGCTGCGACGCGTACTGCAGGAGCGGCGGGGCGAGAATCGCTACATCGAGACCGTGCCCGGCCGCGGATACCGTTTCGTGGCCGATGTCGTGACTCGCGACGAAGATGCACAAGACCGCCCGGTGCACGCGACGCTCGCCGTGCTGCCGTTCGAGAACCTGAGTCGCGATCCCGAGCGCGACTACCTCGCCGACGGCCTCACCGAGGAGACCATCACGGCGCTCGGTCGCGTGGAGCCCGCACATCTGGCCGTCATCGGTCGCACGTCGGTGATGGGCTATCGGAAAACGACGAAAAGCGCGTCCGACATCGGCCGTGAGCTCGATGCCGGCTATCTGGTCGAAGGATCGATTCGCGGCGAGGGCGGACGGCTGCGGGTCACGGCCAAGCTCGTGCGCGTGCGTGACCAGACGCAGGTGTGGTCGGCGACCTTCGACAGCGAGCCGCGCAGCATGATGGAACTCCAGTGCGAGCTTGCCGGCGTCATCGCGGAGCAAATCCGGTTGCGCCTTTCACCCGCGCGCCTTGCCTCATTGGCGAATCGCCAGACGCGGCACCCGGATGCCTATGATCACTATCTGCGAGGTCGGCACTTCTGGCACCAGCTCACGCCCGAAACGACGAGGCGCGCGCTCGAGCACTATGCATGCGCGACGCGATTGGATCCCGATTACGCGCTCGCCTGGTCGGGCATCGCGGACGCGTGGTGCGCCACCCCGATCACCGGCGATGCGTCTCCGCGCGATGTGCTGCCGTACGTGCGCCACGCCGTGGAGCAAGCGATACGCGCGCATCCCGACCTCGCCGAGAGCCAGGCGTCGCTCGGATTCCTGGACTTCTGGCTCGAATGGCAGTGGCCGGCCGCCGAGGCCGCGTTTCGCAGCGCGATCGCACTCGATCCGAACTGTCCATTTCCGCACCGGATGCTGGGCTTGCTGTACTCGCATGTTGGATGGCAACGCGACGCCGCGGCTTCGATGCGCAGGCTTCGCGAGCTCGAGCCGCTGCTCGCCGTCAATCAGGCGCTGTCCGCGCAGGTCGCGTTCGCGGGGCGCGACTTCGGCGCGGCGGCACAGTTCGCACGCCAGGCAATCATCATCGATCCGCATTTCTGGGTCGGCCATTTCCAGCTTGCGCAGGCATGCGTGGAGCTCGACGATGACGGCGCGGCGTTGGCCGCGTTGGACGATGCCGCGCACGCGTCGGGCGGCAACAGCAAGGTCGTCGCGCTGCGCGGATACCTGCATGCACGGCGCGGGCGTACGAGCGAGGCGCGCGCTGCGGTCGCCGCCCTGCAGGCGGTCGCACGCGAGCGCTATGTGCCGCCGTATGCGATCGCGCTCGTGTATGCCGGGCTCGACGACGCCGATCGGGCGATTCAGTGGCTTGACCGAGCGTACGATGCGCGCGACGTCCACCTGCTCTTCGTGCCAATCGACCGTAAATGGGACCTGCTGCGCGACGATCCGCGCGTCGTCGACCTACTTGCGAGGTGTCGCTTCGCTATCGAAGGCTCGGCACGCGCTCGGGTGCGCACGCCGGGGGACAACGTCAGGAGGCTTGCACGATGAGGGCGAGAATGCACGCGCGGCAGGCGCCGCACCTGTTTGCCGTTGCCACGATCGGCATCACGGCAAGGCACGAGCGCGCCGGCACGCTGCGCGCATCGATCACGCTTTAGAGCCGCGATCGCGTCCGCGCCGCGGTGCGGCCAGACGCTTCAGCAACTCCTCGCGCCCCGCGAAGCCGACGCGCTCGTTGGAGCCGACGCGCTCGACGGTGCCGATCGGCTCGCCCGTCGACCTCGGCGCGCGCCGGTAGATGCGCACGATGTACGCCTCGAGGACGGGCCGCATCGGTATTCGCGCGACAGCGCGCCACGATGGCACGCCGCCGCGCTTCATCCTAGCAGTCGATGGTCGGCGAGCACGTGGCGGGTGGCAAGTGCACCGACGTGCCGCTCGCCGACAGATGGCCGGTTTGATCGAAGCCGAGGTTCACCGCGAAGGTGATCGGCATGATCGGACTGGGCGGAATCACCGGCGAGGGTGGAATCGCCACCGGCATGATCGTGAACGCCGCAGCGCACGGGACGCCGGCCGCGCACGACGCGTTCGCCGCGCCGATCGCGATGTACGTGCCGGCACTCGAAAGGCCCACGCCTTTCACGTCAGCAAGATCGATGAACGTGCGGCATGGGTCTGTTGGAATGCAGGTCTGCCCGGACGCGACCTGCGTGACGACATGGACGCGACCGGTCAGCACGACGTTTTCGTACCCTTGTCCAGGCGCGAAGACGAGGCCGTCGACGGGCAGCATCAGGCTGCTCGTGACGACTTGCGCTGCAGCGAGCGGAGCACAGGCGGCACCGAGCACGAAGATCAGCGTGCAGGCGGCGGAGCGAAGAGGACGCATGGCGACTCCTTGACGATGAGGTGAACGTGGCGACGGCGACGCGTTCCGGCATCTGCAAAGTCGCGCGCCGTTCGCGTCGCATCGAGCTTCCCGACGGTTCTTCCATGGCGAACCGACCGCGGCATCGTGCGCGCGCCGATCTAACGGCGCGCTAACCGATCGCCGAAAAGGTCGAACGCCGGGCGACGCGGGGGTCAACGCGCGTCAGTGCGACGCCAATCCCGCCACGAGCGCCGACGTCTTCGCGGACGGCGCGACCGACAGCACGATCGACAACTGCTCGCGGCAGCGACGAAACGCGCGCAGCGCGTCGGCGACGCGGCCGGCCGCGAGGTGGCAGCGGATCGCGCCCTGGTAGAGCGCTTCGGCGAGCGGGTCCTGCGCGAGGCCCGCTTCGTAGATCGCGAGCGCCGCGTCGATGTCGCCCTGCTCTTCGTGCGCGCTGCCGCGCTCGAGCGTGCGGTGCAGGAACCGCTGATGCAGCCGCTCGCGCGCGGCCGCCCACCACGGCTCCACCTCGGCGCTGCCGAACAGCGGGCCCGGATAATCGTCGCTGGCGCCATGCGCGAACGCGAACGCATCGACCCAGACGCGGCCGGGGTCGAGGCCGACGCGGCCGGCGTCGACGACGACCGCGTCGTCGCGTCGCAACAGTCGGCGCAGGCGCATCACCGTCATGTCGAAGGCCGCGCGCGCCGCGCCGCCTTCCGCATCGCCCCACAAAGCATCGAGCACGATCGCGCTGTCGACCGGCGCGGGGCCGTGCGCGACCATCACCTTCAACAGGTCGAGCGGCTTGTGCGCCGCGCGCGCACCGAACGCGATCGGCACATCGTCGATTTCGACGCGCAGGCCGCCGAGCGCGCGGATGCGGATCGGCCACGGCCAGTGCGGCTCGTCGGGGGTCGGCGCCGGCAAGTGCTTTTCGCGCGCGACGCGCCGCGCGAACTCGGGTTCGATCCCGAGCCGCAACGCATCGGCGCAAAGACGCGCCGCGAGCGGAGCCAGAAGCTGGCCGAAGCCGCGCCAGGCATATTCGCGCGCCGCGCGCATGATCGTCTCGACGAGCGCTCTCGGAATGGCTGCGTCGCGCAACAGTGCATCGGCCGCAGCCGCGATGTCGGCGAGGATCAGCGCGAAGTCGCGGCGCATGCCCTCGGGCAATTCGGCGCTGTAGCGCAGCAGCGCCGCGCGCGCGCCGGCCGCGTCGCCGCTCGCGATCGCGACGCGTTGCTGAAGGAGCGTCGCGTTCCAGCGCTCGGACGGCGGAAAGCCATGCCGGCTTGCCAGCTCGAGAACGCGACGAATCGCGTCGCGGGCGCGCGACCATTCGCCGTCGAGCGCGAACATCGCGGCCTCGGCTTGCAGAAGGCCGTGCAAATGGACCACGTGCTGCGGATCGGCCACGTCGCGCAGCGTCGCGAGGTGGGCACGCGCCGCCGCGCGATCATTTCTTCCGATCGCCACGAAGAACAGGAACGACGCCGCCGTGAACGCCACGCTCTGGGCGCCGTGATCGAGCGCGAGCTGGATGGCAAGCGCGAGACAGCCGTCCGGATCATCGGCAGGAAGCTTGACCCCCGGCGTCGGCCAGTGATTGCCAAGCGGCCCATAGATGCCGAGCCAGCCTGCCTTGGCGATCGCCGAGAGCTCCGGCCGAAACAACCACGGCGCGGTGGCTTCGACCGTCTCGCGGTACAGTGATTCGTCGCTCAGCAGGTAGCCCGCGGCCTCGAGCAGCACGCCGGATGCGGCGACGGCCTCGTCGGGTGCAATGCATGTCCGCCCGTCCTTCAGCCTGTCGAGCATGCGGCCAACGAGCTCGCGGTACGCGCCGAAATGCTCGCCCCAGATGAGCGTCATCGCGCGTACGCAAACGCTGTCGATGGCGAGGCCGTCGCCGGGATCGCTGACCGATGCGCGTGCCTCGAGGTTGCTGCGAAGGCGCGTCACCCACCGCTCGGTGCCCTCGTAGTCCTGCCACCCTTCGAGGATCGCGTTGAGCGCGCTGGCGGCGACCAGCAATGCGCGCGGGGCAGGGGTCGGCCCGTCGAGCAACCGGTAGGCGCGCTCGAAGAAGCCGGTCGCCGTGCGCGCGTCGTTGCGTTGCCATGCGGCCTCGCCGAGGGCCATTTGCATCGGCAGGCTGTTCTCGACGGCCGGGGCGCCGAGCGTCGCCGCGACCGCATCGAGCTCGGCGAGCCGCTGCTGTTTCACGAGGCGCCGCGCGCTCGACTCGGCGACCCGGCGCGCCGACGTCGCGTCGCCCGCGAGGCGATGCAGCTCGACGGCTTCGCGCACGTGCTCCCGCTTCGCGGCCACGTCGGCCGCGGCCGCCGCCGTGCATCGCCGCCAGTTCGCGTCCGCGACGCCGTCGAAACGCGCGCGCAACGCGTCGCGCAAGAGATCGTGAAGGCGCCAGCTCGGCACCGGCCGATCGAGGCGCGCGACGAAGGCGTGGCGCTTGCTCAGCCGTTCCAGCAGGTCGACGGCGGACGCCTCGCAACCGATGGCTTTCAAGGCCGCGCGGTCGATTTCGGGCAACAGTGCGGCCGCAGTGAGCGTACGCACCTCGCGATCATCGAATGGCGCGAGCACGCGCTCCTCGAAGTAGCCCGCCACCGGCCCGGTCGAGCCGAGCGTCGCGTCGTGCAGGCGCCCGGGCGTCTGCGCGAGCAGCGTCAGGCCCGCCGCCCAGCCATGGACCCGCGCATGCAATCGATACGCGTCCCGCGCGTCCATCCTTCCGCTCAAGAGCGCGGCCGTCTCGTCCCGGGTGAAGGCGAGCGCCTCGGCGTCGAACAACGCAATGCGGCCCGCGGCGACGTCGTCGAGCAGGACGCCGACGGGCTCGTGGCGGCTCAGGATCGCGAAGGCGACGTCGTGCGGCGCCTCGCGCACCGCCGCGGACAACAGAACGTTGAACGTGTCGTCCTGCACGGCGTGCGCGTCGTCGACGACGAACGTCGATGCGGCCGGCACACGCTCGAAGAATGCGCGGAAGAAACGGCGTGCGAAGCGGTCGAGTCGCGCCTGCGCGTCGGCGGCAGGCCGTGGCAGTTCGTCGTGACGCCGCGTGGCGCCGGCCAGCTCACGAAAGTAGCCGAACGCGACCGCCGGATCGGCGTCGCCTTCGTCCGCGCGGAACCACAAGACCTTGCCCGACCGTGCCGACGCCCACGAGGCGGCCAGCGTGCTCTTGCCGGCACCGGGCTCGGCCGCGATCCACGCGACCGCATCTTTGACGCGCTCGTCGAGGAGGCGATGCAGCCTCGGGCGTGCCAGAATGCCGCTCGCGCGGGGCACGGACAGCTTGGCGAGACGGCGGGCGTCCAAGGAGGATGTGTCTTCGGGCTCGGTGGCGAATCATGCCGCTCGCGCATGCACGGAGCAACCGCTCCGGCGCGTCGACAATGACGAACATGGGAGGAATCGGAATGGGAATGCTCAAGCGGGTCGCGCATGGCGTTGCCGTCGTCGCGATCGTCGTGCTTGCCGGTTGTGCAGCGCCGCCGGCGAAGCGCACGGGCCTCGATCGCATCGAGCACGTCATCGTGCTCTACGCCGAGAACCGCAGCTTCGACAATCTGTACGGATTGTTCCCCGGCGCAAACGGCCTCGCGAACGCGACGGCCACGCAATACACGCAGGTGGATCACGCCGGCAACCTGCTCGCGCATCTGCCGCCGGTGTGGAAAGGGAGCACCGCGGAGGCCGATGCGGCGTTCCCGAAGGATCTGGCGAATCGTCCGTATCAGATCGACGCGCCGCCGATCAACCTGCCGCTATCGGTCAAGACGCGCGACCTGATCCACGCGTTCTATCGCAACCAGGAACAGATCGACGGCGGGCGCAACGATCGCTTTGCGGAGGCGAGCGATGC
>JAICLP010000170.1 GCA_025925475.1 Burkholderiales bacterium
CTCGATTTTCCCGGCTGTGGTTTGCGAATGCCAGCAAATGTGACCGGGAAAATCGAGCCTGGCCCCTTTAAAGTCGTGGCCCCAAACCACAGCCGGGAAAATCGAGCCTGGCCCCTTTAAGGGAAAATCGAGCCTGGCCCCTTTAAGTCGTCTTTGACCTAGCGCCCCCGCATGAACAGGCGGTCGAGATCGGCGAGCGTCAACTGATACCACGTCGGGCGGCCATGATTGCACTGGCCCGCGCGCTCGGTCGCTTCCATTTGGCGCAGCAGTGCGTTCATTTCGGCGATCGTCAAGCTGCGATTCGCGCGCACCGCGCCGTGGCAGGCGATCGTCGCCAGCAGCTCGTCGCGCCGAGCATCGAGCGCACGCGAGCCGCCGTATTCTCGGATGTCGTGCAGCACCGCGCGCGCAAGAGCCGCTGCGTCGGCATCCTTGAGCGGCGCCGGGATGCCGCGCACGGCGAGCGTCGCCGGCCCGAGGGCCGATACGTCGAAGCCCAGCGCGTCGAGCGCGTCGCGATGCTCGTTGGCGGCGGCGACTTCCAGCGCTTCGGCGGCGAACGTCGCCGGCACGAGCAGCGGCTGCACAGGTACGCGACCGTCGAACGCGGCCTTCAGCCGCTCATAGACGATGCGCTCGTGCGCCGCGTGCATGTCGACGAGGATCAGTCCGGCGCGATTCTGCGCGAGGATGTAGATGCCATGCAGTTGCGCGATCGCGAAGCCGAGCGGATGCGCATCGTCGTCGGGCAAAGGCACCCGCGCCGGCGCGCGTTCGCCGAACAAGCGCCGATAGAACGCCGCCGGCTCGTTGACGTCGAGCGGCATCGATGCCTGCGCGTCGCGCGCACTTTCGCGCGGTTCTGGCGAAGCCGGGACGCGCGGCGGCAGATGCGCAGCGGCGAGCCCCAGGCGCTCCGCCGCCGACACCGCGGGCTGTTCCGCAGCGGTTGCGGCGAGCGAGCGCTCGACCGCGTGGCGAACGAACTGATGAATCGCACCCGCGTCGCGGAAGCGCACCTCGGTTTTCTGCGGATGCACGTTGACGTCGACGCGTCGCGGATCGATCGTCAACCACAGCGCATACGCGGGCAGCCGGTCGTGATGGAGAATGTCGCGATACGCCTCGCGCAATGCGTGCGCGAGCATGCGATCGCGCACGTGGCGGCCGTTGACGAACACGTATTGCGTCGACGGCGCATCGGCTGCATACGCGGGGCGCACGGCGAAGCCCGCGAGGCGCACGTCACCCGCGTCCGCGTCGACGACCGTCCCGTGCAGCACGAACGCGTCGCCGAGCAGCGCCTCGACGCGCGCGCGCCGGCCGCCCGGTGCGAGGCGCTGCTGCGCACGCCCGTTATGGGTCAGCGTGAATGCGACGTCGTCGTGCGCGAGCGCGATGCGGCGAAACGCCTCGTCGCAATGCGCCCATTCGGTCGCTTCGGTGCGCAGGAACTTGCGCCGCGCCGGCGTATTGAAGTAAAGCTCCTCGACGGTCACCGTCGTGCCGCTGGCCAGTGCCGCAGGAGCGACGGGGCCGACCGTTCCACCTTCGATTTCGATGCGCCAGGCATGCGGCCGATCCTTCGCGCGCGATGCGATGGCGACCCTCGACACCGCGGCGATCGACGCCAGCGCCTCGCCGCGGAAACCGAGCGTTGCGATCGCCTCGAGATCGACGATCGATGCGATCTTCGATGTCGCATGGCGCGCCACCGCGAGCGGCAGATCCTCGCGCTCGATGCCGTTGCCGTCGTCGGCCACGCGCAGGCGCTTGACGCCGCCGCCTGCGACATCGACGTCGATCGACGTCGCGCCCGCATCGAGCGCGTTTTCGAGCAATTCCTTCAACGCCGCCGCCGGCCGCTCGACGACCTCTCCGGCGGCGATCTGGTTGATCAGAAGATCGGGCAGCGATCGAATGACGCCCATTTACCTGCGCAGTCCTTGCGCCCAGCGCGCGTACACGCCGTCGGTGATGACGTGCAAAGCAGCCAGTCGATCGTCGAGGTCGCGAAGAATCTCGTCGCGCGATTGTCGCGCGGTCGTTCCCGGCGCCGTGATTTCGTCGGCGCCGCTTCGGCACCAGGTCAGGACGAGATCCCGCGTCATCTCGATATGGCATTGAAAGCCGATGTGGCGATCGCCGATCACGTACGCCTGGTTCGGATTGAATCCATTCGTGAGCACGCGCGTGGCGCCGGCCGGCAGGTCGAAAACGTCGTAGTGCCATTGAAACGGCGTGAACGACTCGTTGCCCTCGAACCACATGTCGCGCGCCGACGCATCGGTCGATTCGACATCGATCCAGCCGATCTCGGGCACTTCGGTGCGTCGTACGCGCGCGCCGAGCGCCTGCGCGAGCAGCTGCCCGCCGAGGCAATGGCCGATGACGGGCACGTCGTTCGTAACGGCATCACGCAACAGCCGTGACAGCGGATCGATCCACGCGAGTGCGTCGTTGACGCTCATCGGGCCGCCCATCATGCCGATGCCCGCGAACTCGCGGGCGTTCGACGGAACGGGGTCGCCTTCGTCGATCGCGAACAGCCGCCAGGGGATTGCAGCCGCGTCGAGCCATTGCGCGAAGTGCGCGGGGCCTTCGGTCGGGCTGAAACGGAATACGGCGACAGGACGCATCGGACGTCAGGGATCGGGGATCAGGTATCGGGGATCGGGTATCAAGGAGGACAAATGTCCGCATCACTGCAGCGCGATGTTACCAGCCGAAAACAATCGCCGCGCCTACTCGTCGGTGACCAGCCGGTAACCGATTCCGGTCTCGGTCACGAGATGCGCGGGCCGGACCGGGTCGCGCTCGAGCTTGTCGCGCAGCTGCTTCATGTAGATGCGCAGGTAATGCGTATCGGCGGCATGCGGCGGTCCCCACACCTGCGTCAGCAGCTCGCGGTGCGTGACGACCATGCCGGCGTGCCTTGCGAGCGTCGCGAGCAACCGGAACTCGATTGGCGTCAGATGAACGTCCTCACCGGCGCGGCTCGCGCGTCGATGTTCGAGGTCGATCATCGCGTCGCCGAAGCAAAGCCGCGAGACGCCGGAGGCCGGCCGCACCGCATGCCGCAACGCGGCGCGAACGCGTGCGAGCAACTCGCCGACGCCGAACGGCTTCGTCACGTAGTCATCGGCACCGGCGTCGAGCGCCTCGATCTTGGCGCGCTCCTGGATGCGCGCCGACAGCACGATGATCGGCATCGGTGACCATTCCCGAATCCTGCGAATGACGTCGACGCCGTCGAGATCGGGCAGCGCGAGATCGACGATCGCCAGATCCGGCTTGTGCGTTCCCGCATCGATGCAACCGCGGCGTCCCGTCGCCGATTCGACGACGCGATAGCCCTCCACGCCGAGCGCCGCGCGCAGGAACCGGCGAATTTCCGGCTCGTCCTCGACGACGAGCACCGTGGCGCGGGCATTCGACATGCCGTGAACCGCCCCTAACCGGCTGCAGTTTCCTGCGGCATCGCGGGCGCCGCCTCGAGCGGCAGCGTGAAGCGGAATGCGGTGCCCCCACCGGGTATTCGTTCCGCCCACGCCTGCCCCTCGTGGACACGCACGATCGCGCGGCAGATCGCGAGTCCCAAGCCCACACCACCGCCCACGCCTTCCGCCGTCCCGTGATGGAACTTCGCGAACAGTCGCGCGAAGTCGGCATCGGAAAGGCCGCCCGCGTAATCCTCGACGATGACGACGACGTCGTCCGGACGGCGCTGCGCGCGGACGCGCACGACCGTATCGGGCGGCGTGTGCTTCGCACAGTTCTCGAGCAGATTGCCGAGCGCCTGCTCGACGAGCGTCGCGTCGACGCGAACGAGCGGCAGATCGTCGGGCAACTCGATGATGACGCGATGGCTCGCGAGGCGCTCGCGAAGGCGCGCGAGCACCGATTCGACGATCTCCCCGAGCGACGTCCAGTCGCGCTCGATGCGCATCGCTCCGGTTTCGAGACGCGTCATCTGCAGCACTTTCGCCACCTGCTCGGACAGGTCGCGCGCCTGGCGAAATACGCTTGCGGCGAGCGCATGCCGCTCGGCAGGATCGAGACGATCGCCCGATTCGGCGAGGCTCGACGACGCTCCGGCCATGATGGCGAGCGGCGTGCGCAGATCGTGCGAGATCGACGCGAGCAGCGCGCTTCGGATGCGCTCGGTCTCCGCCTCGATCGCGAGCGATGCCTGCGCCGCCGCCTGTCGGTGCACGCTCTCGACCAGCCGCGAGACGATCAGCGCGACCGCGAGCATGATGGCAAACGTCAGCAGGTACTGCAGATCCTGGACGCTGAACGTGCCCCTCGGTGACACGAACAGATAGTCGAATGCCGCGATGGACAGGATCGCCGTCGCGATCGCCGCTCCGCGGCTGTAGCGAAGCGCGACGATGACGACCGCGAGCAGGTACACCATCGCGATGTTGACGACGTCGAAGCGCGCCTGCATCGCAACGCCGGCAAGCGTCGCGACGGCGGCGGCGCCGATCGACCACGCATAGCCGGAGAGCTGCAAGCGACCCCTCATCCAGGGCACTCTAGCGCATCGGTCGTAAAGAGCGCATCAAGATGCGGCGATTGTGCGGCACATGCATAAACAAGCCGTAAAAATCGGTCCGCGTGTGTGCAGATCGAGTCGCGCTCGACTAACCTTGGCTTCATGCAAACCGCCGCCGACACATCGCTCGCGATGTCGCGCGCTGCCAAGTGCCCGCCGCGTGCGGCGACGGCCAGCCTCGCGCTCCTGGCACTCGGCGTCGTCTACGGCGACATCGGCACGAGCCCGCTCTACGCGGCGAAGGAAACGTTCAGTCCCGAGCACGGCATTCCGCTCACGACCGCGAACATCCTGGGCGGCGTATCGGCGATCTTCTGGGCGCTGACGATCGTCGTCTCGCTCAAATACGTCGTCCTCGTATTGCGCGCAGGCAACCGCGGTGAGGGCGGCATCATGGCGCTGCTCGCGCTTGCCACCGCTTCGGTGCGCGACCGGCCACGGCTCCAGGCCGCGTTGCTCGCGATCGGCGTCTTCGGCGCGTCGCTGTTCTACGGCGATGCAGTGCTCACGCCCGCGATCTCGGTACTGTCGGCAATCGAGGGCCTCGAGGTGGGGACGGCCGCCTTCAAACCGTACGTCGTGCCGCTCGCCACCGGCATCCTGATCGCGCTGTTCGCGATCCAGCGTTTCGGCACCGGCGTAGTCGGCCTGGCGTTCGGTCCGGTCTGCGCGTTGTGGTTCGTGGCGATCGGCGCCGTGGGGGCATGGAACATCGCGCAAGCACCCGGGGTTCTGCGCGCGCTCGATCCGACGTACGCGCTGCATTTCGTCACCGCTCACGGGGCGGCCTCCTTCCTCGTGCTCGGGTCGGTGCTGCTCGCATTCACCGGCGCGGAAGCGCTTTACGCCGACATGGGCCACTTCGGCAAGCGGGCGATCCGCATCGCCTGGTTTGGCGTCGCCGCGCCGGCGCTCTTGCTCAACTACTTCGGACAGGGCGCGCTTTTGATCGGACGTCCCGACGCCGTGACGAACCCGTTCTACCTCGCCTACCCTGCATGGGCGCTTTATCCGATGATCGTGCTCGCGACGGCGGCAACCGTGATCGCGTCGCAGGCGACGATTTCAGGCGCGTATTCGATGACGCAGCAGGCGATCAAGCTCGGTTACCTGCCGCGGATGACGATCCGGCACACGTCGGAACGCACGATCGGGCAGATTTACGTTCCGGCGATCAACTGGTTGCTGCTGATCGTCGTCGCGGCAGCGGTGATCGGCTTCGGCAGCTCGTCGCGCCTTGCGTCGGCGTACGGCGTCGCGGTGATGGGCACGATGTTCGTCACGACGCTGTTGACGTTCTTCGTGCTGCGCTACGACTGGCACTATCCGCTGCTGCTCGCGGCGCTCGCGACGGCGTTCTTCATGTTCGTCGACGCGACGTTCTTCGCGGCGGCATTGCACAAGGTGATGGACGGAGGCTGGTTCCCGCTCGCGCTCGGGGCCTGCGTTTTCGTGATCATGCGCACCTGGCGGCGCGGCCGCGACCTGCTGCGCGAGCGGCTGCTCGGCGGCTCCCCGCCGCTCGACGCATTCCTGAAGTCGCTCCTGCTCTATCCGCCGCAACGCGTGGAAGGCACGGCCATCTTCCTGACGTCGAGCCCGTACGCGACGCCGAACGCGCTGCTCCACAGCCTGAAGCATTACAAGGTGCTCCACGAGCAGAACGTTTTCATGACCGTCGAATTCCACGACGTGCCGTGGATGCGTGCCGACGAGCGCATCGCCTGCGAGCTGCTCGCCGACAACTGCTGGCGCATCGCCGCGCGCTACGGCTTCATGGAGTCGCCCGATGCGGCCCTCGCGCTCGAGCGCTGCGCTCCAGATGGATTACAGCTCGACCCGATGCAGGTGACTTATTTCCTGTCGCGCGAGAAGATTGTCCCCGGCACCACGCCAGGCGGAATGGCGCGCTGGCGCGATCATCTGTTCGCTGCGATGGCGCGCAACGCGGGCACGATCAGCGACTTCTTCAACATCCCGACGAACCGCGTCGTCGAGCTCGGGACCCGCATCGAGATATAGGAGCTACCAGCCGCGCGAGATGCGGGCGTAGGCCGAATGCGTCCGCGCTCGGACTGCCGGAACTGCGCAAAGCGATCGCGCGTCACTACGCCACGCACTTACCTGCCGATCCGCGGTGTGCAGACGCTATCCGCTGTCGCGCGCCCGCGCGGCGCGACGCTCAGCGCGCTCAGCACTGCGCATCCGCATACCAAGCGGGTCTGCGTCTGATCCCTGATCCCTGATGCTTGATCCCTGATCCTGACATCAATCCACCGGCTGTTCCGCCGGCGTCTTCGGCGCCCTCGACGGAAGAACGCCGCGCAGTCCCTTCGAGATC
>JAICLP010000297.1 GCA_025925475.1 Burkholderiales bacterium
GGCGAAGGCGTCGGCCGGCGCCGCCGCCGATTCCGCCGCGAATGCCGCGAAGGACGCCGCGGCCGCCGCCACTTCGGCGGCGAAGGACGCGACCAGCGCAGCCGCCGACGCCGCGAAGAGCGCCGCCGATGCGACGAAGGAAGCCGCGGATGCCGCGAAGGACGCCGGCGCGAAAGCCGCCGACGCGACGAAGGAGGCGGCTGCAGCAGCCGCCGACGCGAGCAAGGATGCGGCAGCCAAGGCAAGCGACGCCGCCGCGAAGGCCAACGAAGCGGCGAAGGACGCGGCCAGGAAATAACGGCATCACGGCACGCACATCGGGCGGCCGTCGAACGACGGCCGTTTCTTCTTGCGCGTCCGTCGGGCGAGCCACCCCGATGGCATCACAGTTGCACGGCGCTCGCGACACGTCATCGATGGGGACCCGGCATGCAGGCTTCGACGTTCGTCAGGCGCACCGACGCGGGCAGCGCTGAACTCGCTGCGCCGGCGCACGGCCTTTCGCTCACGCAGCGCCGCTTTCTGACGTTGCTCGACACCGAGTGCAGCCTTGACGAGCTTGCGCTTCGCCATCCCGGCCCCGTCGACAAGCTCGAGCGCGACCTCGCGCGCCTGACGATGCTTGGCCTCGTCGTCTGCGAGACGCCGGACGCCGCGAACGAGGCGATCGAGGCGATGCAGCCCGCGAACGAGGCGATCGCAACGCCGTCGGCGGTTCGGCTCGGGTCGCGCCGACTGCGACCGTTTGCGATCGTCGTGTCGTTCGGGATCGTCGCGGCGCTTGCGTGGCTCGGCTGGCAACGATGGGCGTCGACGCCGGCGCCGACTGGGCGCAATCCGGGGCCTGCTGCATCGGCCTCGCCTCGCGCGGCGTTGATCGAGCGGACGCAAGCGATTCCACCCGCCGCTGCGCCATCGCCGGTGTCGATCGAAATGCCGCTCGCGACAAACGCGCCGGTCGCACCCGCACCCGAAGCGGCACTGCAACCCGAACCGCCGCCGAGAATTGTCGAGACGCGGAAGCTGATCGCCGCGGCGAAACCGCCGTCGCCTCCCGTCGAGCGTCGCAGTTCGTCGCGCGACGTCGTTGTCGATGCACCGATGCCGGTCGTCGCCGTTCCGATGCCGATCGCGGCCCCAACGCCGGTTCAACTCATGACGCTGCAACCGGTGACGCCTGAGAACGACGCGCCTCTCGCCGCGCCAGCACGGAACAATGTGGCCGCACCACCGACCCTTGCAAAGCCCGACTCAGCGCCGGTGCAGATTGCGCGGGCTGCGCCCGCTGCCGAAGCCTTGCGGCCTGCGCCGCCCGCCGCCCTCGTGCCGATTGCACGGGAATCGCCGGCGTTTCCGCGCGAAGCGCGCGGCCTCGGCATCGAGCACGGCGCCGTGCGCGCGCGTCTGACGATCGACGCGAAAGGCAACGTCGCCGACGTCGCGATCGTCGAGTCGTCGCATCGCGCGTTCAATCGCGCGGTTCAGGAAGCCCTGGCTCGCTGGCGGTTCGCGCCAGGCGCCGCCGGACGCACGACGATGGTCGACGTCGGTTTCAAACGCGACTGACGCCCCGGCCCCGCCGCCCGTAAAATCGGCGGATGGAACGTCCGCCAGCACCTGCTGCGCTCGCTGTCCCCGAAGGGGTCGAACCGTCGCCTGCAGCGGCCGGCTGCGACCGGGATTCGGCCGTCAGCGTCATCGCGCCGCCCGCGTCGCGTGCACGAGCGCGCGACCCCCGGAAGGCCGCGTTCGAGGTGGACAAGCTGCGCAAGCGCCTGCGTCGCCAGGTCGGACAGGCGATCGCCGACTACGCGATGATCGAGGCGGGCGATCGCGTGATGGCCTGCCTGTCCGGCGGCAAGGACAGCTACGGGATGCTCGATATCCTGCTGTCGCTGCAGAAGCGATCGCCGCAGCCGTTCTCGATCGTTGCCGTCAACCTCGACCAGAAGCAGCCTGGCTTCCCCGCCGACGTGCTGCCGCGCTACCTCGACGAGCGCGACGTCGAATTCCGCATCGCCGAGCAGGACACCTACAGCGTCGTCAAGCGCCTGATACCGGAGGGCGCGACGATGTGCTCGCTCTGCTCGCGGCTGCGCCGCGGCGTGCTCTATCGCGTCGCGCGCGAGATCGGCGCGACGAAGATCGCGCTCGGTCATCACCGCGACGACATGCTCGCGACGTTCTTCCTCAACCTGTTCCACGGCGGCAAGCTGAAGACGATGCCGCCCAAGCTCGTCTCCGACGACGGCATGCACGTCGTCATCCGGCCGCTCGCCTACGTGCGCGAGCGCGACCTCGCGCGTTACGCCGAGGCGCGCGCGTTCCCGCTGATTCCGTGCACGTTGTGCGGATCGCAGGAAAACCTGCAGCGCAAGCAGGTCGCCGCGATGCTGCGCGAATGGGAGAAGCGTTTCCCCGGGCGGATCGAGTCGATCTTCAACGCGATGGGCAACGTCGTGGCGACGCACCTGCTCGACCGCGAGCTCAACGATTTCGCGGCCGTGCAGGCGACCGGTGTCGCGTCGCCGGACGGCGATCGCGCGTTCGACGAACCTACCTGACCGTGTGCCGGCCCTGTCCGAACAGGATCTTGCGCGACGCCTCGTCGTTGATCGACGGTTTCACGTTGACCGTCTTCGCAATCGCGTAGGCGCGTTGCGTCGCCGGCCGCGCGGCGATCGACTCCTTCCAGCGCTTGAGATCCGGAAAGTCGGCGATGTTCTGCTTCTGCCGCTCGGGCAGCACCCACGGATAGCACGCAATGTCCGCGATCGAGTATTCGTCGACGATGAACTCGCGGCCCCGCAGTTGCTTGTCGAGCACCGCGTAGAGCCGCCCCGTCTCGTTCACGTAGCGATCGATCGCATACGGAATCTTCTCGACGGCGTAGCTTCCGAAGTGGTGGTTCTGCCCGGCCATCGGACCGAGGCCCGCCATCTGCCAGAACAGCCACTGGATGCATTGCCAGCGTGCGCGCGCATCGGCGGGAATCAGCTTGCCCGTCTTGTCGGCGAGGTACAGCAGGATGGCACCGGATTCGAACAACGACAACGGGCCGTCGCCGACGGCGGGTGCACGATCGACGATCGCCGGGATGCGGTTGTTCGGCGCGATCGCGAGGAACTCGGGCGCGAACTGCTCGCCTTGCGAGATGTTGACCGCCTTCACCGAATACGGCAGGCCGGTCTCCTCGAGATACATCGTGATCTTGTGGCCGTTGGGCGTGGTCCAGTAGTAGAGGTCGATCATTGGCAGGTATCGGGATCAGGTATCGGGGATCAGAACGTTCCTGGATACGCGCCGCCGTCGACAAGCACGTTCTGCCCGGCGATGTAACCCGCCTGCACGCTGCACAGGAACGTGCAGATGGCGCCGAACTCGCTTGGTGCGCCGAAGCGTCCCGACGGCGTCGCGTTCATCGCCGCATCGCGCAGTTCCTCGTACGGTTTGCCGCTCGCCTTCGCGCGCGTCTCGAAGTTGGTGCGCAGGCGGTCGGTCGCGAACGACCCGGGCAGCAGGTTGTTGATCGTGACGTTGTGCCGAACGACCTTCCGCGCGAGACCGGCGACGAAGCCCGTCAATCCGGACCGTGCGCCGTTCGACAGGCCGAGGATGTCGATCGGCGCCTTCACCGCGCTCGACGTGATATTGACGATGCGGCCGAATTTGCGCTCGATCATCGTATCGATGGTCGCCTTGATGAGCTCGATCGGCGTCAGCATGTTCGCATCGAGCGCGCGCAGCCACGCGGCGCGGTCCCAGTCGCGGAAGTCGCCGGGTGGCGGCCCGCCCGCGTTGTTGACGAGGATGTCCGGTTGCGGACACGCGGCGAGCGCCTTCGCGCGTCCTTCCGCCGTCGTGATGTCGCAGGCGACCCACGCGACGGCACGTCCGGCCAGATCGCCGATTTCCTGCGCGGCGTGCGAGACATCGGCCTCGGTCCTCGCGCAGATCGTGACGTCGACGCCTTCGCGCGCCAGCGCTTCGGCGCACCCGCGGCCCAATCCCTTGCTCGCCGCGCACACGAGAGCACGGCGTCCCGCGATGCCAAGATCCATCGCCTCCTCCGTTCGAGTTCGCTCAAGCCGGCCGCAACGCAGCGCTGCGCCTGACCTGCACGACGGTCGCGATCGCGATGACGAGCA
>JAICLP010000055.1 GCA_025925475.1 Burkholderiales bacterium
CGCGCTCGGGGCTCACGCAGATGGGTTACGAGATCGCGCAGAAGGTCGGCATGACGATGATCGGACGCGCGACGAATCGTCACTTCCTCCTCTTCACCGGCGCCGAGCGCTTCCGCGCACAGGAATGAGATCCCCACGCTTGCCGCTGTCGCGGCTGCGCTGCCCCCAACGGGGGAGCAATGCGCGCCTCGGGGCGGCCCTTCGGCGCGCATGGAAATGAGCCCCCCACGCTTGCCGCTGTCGCGGCTGCGCTGCCCCCGAGGGGGGAGCAATGCGCGCCTCGGGGCGGCCCTTCGGCGCGCATGATGCTCGCGACGGCCGACATCACCGGCATCGTGCTGGCCGGTGGCCAGGGTCGACGCATGGGTAACGTCGACAAGGGTTTCGTCGAGTTCGACGGACGCCCGCTCGTCGCGCACGTCATCGCGCGGCTCGCGCCGCAAGTCGCGACCATCGTGATCAACGCGAATCGCAACGCGGACCGCTATGCCGCATTCGGCTACCCGGTCGTCGGCGACGCGATCGGCGGCTACGCCGGTCCGCTCGCCGGCTTGCACGCCGGGCTGTCAACCGCTGCGACCCAGTTCGTCGTGACGAGCCCGTGCGATTCGCCATTCCTCGCCGGCGATCTCGTCGCGCGTCTCGCGGCTGCGTTCGACGAGCGTCCGATCGACATCGCCGTCGCGCGCACGTTCGATCAGCCGCATCCGGTGTTCGCGCTCGTGCGACGATCGCTGCTGCCGCATCTCGCGCGATTCCTGAAAGGCGGCGGCCGCAAGATCGACGCGTGGTACGGGTCGCTGCCGGTGGCCGAAGTGAAGTTCGATGACGAGGCCGATGCCTTTCGCAACATCAACACGCCCGCGGAGCTCGCGCAAAGCACTCCGGCGCACTGAACGATCATGGAAACTCCCCGCACACTTCGCGAGCTGTCCTGCGCCGACGACTACGATCCGAATTCGCTGCCGGTCGACCGTGCGCGCGCGCTGATCCGCGAATTCCTCTCGCCGGTCACCGCCATCGAGCGCGTGAACATCCGCGCGGCGCTCGATCGTGTGCTGGCCGTCGACGTCGTCTCGCCGCTCGACGTGCCCGGCCACGACAATTCGGCGATGGACGGATGGGCGGTGCGCTTCGCCGACCTCGCCAAGGATGGCGAGACGACGTTGCGCCGCGTCGGCGAATCGTTCGCGGGCAAACCATTCAACGGCGAAGTGCGCAACGGCGAAGCGGTGCGTATCTTCACCGGCGGCGTCATGCCGCGCGGCGCCGACAGCGTCGTGATGCAGGAACGTGCGACGGAGACACCGGAGGGCGTCGCGATTGCAGCAGGCGCCGTCGGCAAGGCCGGCCAGAACCGCCGCTTCGCCGGCGAGGACCTGAAGCGCGGCGAGGTCGTGTTTCGCAAGGGGCAGCCGCTACGGCCCGCCGAACTCGGCATGCTCGCCTCGCTGGGCATCGGCGAAGTGAGCATATTTCGACGGCTTCGCGTCGCGTTCTTCTCGACCGGCGACGAGTTGCGCTCGGTCGGCCAGCCACTTGCAGCAGGAGAAATCTACGACAGCAACCGCTACACGCTTTTCGGGATGCTTTCGCGCCTGAATTGCGAAGTGCTCGACATGGGCGTCGTGCCCGACGTACCCGACCTGCTCGAGCAGGCGTTCACGAGCGCCGCGGCGGCCGCGGACGTCGTCATCACGTCGGGCGGCGTGTCGGTCGGCGAAGCCGATTTCGTCAAGGCGCTGCTCGACAAGCTCGGCGAGGTGCTGTTCTGGAAGATCGCGATGAAGCCGGGGCGGCCGCTCGCGTATGGCCGCATCGGCGGCGCGCATTTCTTCGGACTGCCGGGGAATCCGGTCTCCGTGATGGTGACGTTCTACGAATTCGTGCGTGACGCGTTGCTCGTGCTGCAGGGACGAAGCGACGTCGCCCCGATGCCCATGTTCAAGGCGACGCTCGCGGCGCCGATCCGCAAGGTGCCGGGGCGCACGGAATTCCAGCGCGCGGTGCTGTCACCGGACAGTGCCGGCAGCTGGCAGGTGCGCACGACGGGCGATCAGGGCTCCGGCATCCTGTCGTCGATGTCGCGCGCGAACTGCTTCGTCGTGCTGTCCGCCGACACCGGCAATCTGGACGCCGGAAGTCCGGTCGACGTCCAGTTGCTCGAAGGTCTGATCTAGCCGATCAGTAATAGCGCCCGACAGTGCCGCGGCCGATCGCGTCGATCCGCCGTTCGAGGTCGAACCGATCGCGCGCACCGGCCAGGTAGCTCTCCTGCGCTCTTTGTTGCTGACGCCAGAACCAGTGGTCGAGCCGGTCGAGGAGGCTCTGGTGCTTCGTGTCGGCGCGGCTCGCGCCGCGCGGCGTTTGCGGTCGCCTTGGCTTGGCACCGCCGAGCCTCGCCACGGCGGCGTTGAAGAAGGTCGCGACATCGCCGACGAAGCTGTTGTTGAAGTACATTTCCGCCGCAACCGGCGAGGAAATCTCATAGGTACGCATTGCTTTCTCCCGATGCCCTCGTGGGGCGTGTCCAACTTCGTGCGACCTGTTGCGCCGCACAATGACAATGTAAGCCCGCTTGACGCGATGATCAAATCGTACTTTCAGATCATGAACATAAGCGTTACCGATTGGACGATCGGCACTTTTTTGCGGCGCGGGAACAACGGCTAGCGATGGAGCTCTACCAGCTCCGCAGCTTTGCGGCCGTCGCCGAACTCGGCCACCTGACCCGTGCGGCCGAGCGCCTGCACGTGAGCCAGCCGGCGGTATCGGCACAGATCAAGGCTCTCGAGGACGAGCTTTCGGTCGTGCTGTTCGAGCGAGGCGCAACGGGCATGGCGCTTACCGCGGCGGGGCGTGCACTGTTGCCCGAGGCGTTGCGGGTGATTGCCGCGACGCAAAGCCTGCGCAGCCACGCGATCGCGCTCCACGGCGAGCTCGGCGGACGCGCCAGCATGGGAACGGTCGCCGACCCGGGCCTCACACGCGTCGCCGAAGTCCTGCGCGAGGCGCTCGAGCGCTTTCCGCTGCTCGACGTCGACCTGCATCAGGAAATCTCGGGCGCCGCCTTCGGTAAGGTCCGGGACGGCGAACTCGACACATCGTTCTATTTCGGCAATGCGATGCATCCGGCGGTGGCGTCGATGAAGCTGTCCACCCTTGCGTTCTGCATCGTCGTGCCCGCCGCATGGGCCGCGCGCCTCGCCGGCGCGTCGTGGGACGTCATCGCCGCCGAGCCGTGGATCATGACGCCTTCGATCAGCACGCACTACGTGCTCGCGTCCGACCTCTTCGCCGCACACGGCATCGCGCCATCGCGCCACGTCGAGGCCGATCACGAGGCGGTCGTCAACTCGCTCGTCGCGGCTGGCCTCGGCGTTGCACTGATGCGCGAGGATCTCGCCGAGCAGGCACGCGGTACGATCGCGATCTGGGGCGAAACGCGGATCGTCACGTCGCTTTCGTTCCTGTACCGTCGGGAGCGCGAGGACGATCCGCCGATCCGCGCGCTGCGCGACGTGGTCGGTGCCGTCTGGAACGTGCCGCAGAATCGTGCGTCATGATGGAAACATCCCCCACGCTCGCTGCCCCCCGGGGGGTTGGTCAGTCGCTTGGGGCGCGGCCCGATGGAACGCTGACGCCCGCATGCGCGTCCAATCACCCAATCGACCGGAGCCCGTCATGAACCGCCGCCTCGTCCTGCAAGCCTTCGCCGTCGCGCTCCTGGCGCGCGCCGGAATCGCGCCCGCCCAATTCATGAAGAAGCCCGCCCGGAAGACGCCGAGCGTCGAAGAACTCCAGCACGACTGGAAGAAGCTGCTTGCGAGCGACGCGAAGGTCGCGACGAGCCTGACCCCAATCGTCAAGTCGGACGACGAGTGGCGCAAGGACCTGAATCCGGCCGCGTACGACGTGCTGCGCCACGAGGGCACCGAGCATCCGTTCACGAGCCCGCTGAACGACGAGCATCGGCCCGGCGTCTTCGTGTGCGCCGGTTGCGCGCTTCCGCTCTTCACGTCGGCGATGAAGTTCGACAGCGGCACCGGATGGCCGAGCTACTTCACGACGATCCCCGACGTCTTCGTCGTGAAGACCGACCACAAGCTGATCGTCCCGCGCACCGAATATCACTGCGCGAAATGCGGCGGCCATCATGGTCACGTGTTCGACGACGGTCCCGCGCCCACCGGCCTTCGCTATTGCAACAACGGCGTCGCGCTGCGCTTCATTCCCGCCCAGGTATAGCGAATCCCCGGGGCCAGGCGCGGTTGGTCGAGCTGCGCGACGTCGCAAAGGCTTTCGACGGGTCTTCGCCACGGCAGATCTTCACGGGCTTGTCGCTTCGCGTCGAGCCCGGCGAATACGTTGCAGTGGTCGGCGCGTCGGGTGTCGGCAAGTCGACGCTGCTCAATACGATCGCGGGTCTCGAGGCGGTCGATGCCGGGGACGTGATCGTCGACGGCGTCGACTGCGCGCATCTCGACGACGAGGCGCGGACGACATTTCGCCGCGACCGCATGGGTTTCGTGTTCCAGGCGTTTCACGTGCTGCCCTATCTGTCGGTAGCGGCCAACGTCGCACTGCCGCTCGCGCTGCAGGGATTGCATGGCGAGGCAGCCGACGCCCGCGTGCACGCGATGCTCGAGGCGGTGGGCCTCGGCGGCCGCGAAGCGAGCGCGCCACGCGAGCTGTCGGGCGGCGAGCTGCAGCGCGTCGCGATCGCGCGGGCGCTCGTGCATCGCCCGTCGCTCGTGCTGGCGGATGAGCCGACCGGAAATCTCGATCCGCAGACCGCGCGGCAGATCGTCGCGTTGCTGCGTGAAACCGTGAAGGCAAGCGGCGCGGCTGCCGTACTGGCAACGCATTCGCGTGCCGTCGCCGCGTCGGCCGACCGCGTGTACCGGCTTGCGAAGGACGGCCTGCATCCGACGTCCGCGGCCGACATCGAATGACGGGCATCGCCGCGCGAATGCGGCTTTGGGGCGATGCAGCGCGGTGGAGCGCACAGCGCGCCGTGGCGCGCGCCGTCACCGGCGGCTTGCGCGAGGCGTTGAGGGGCCGCTCGCTGCTCGCGGTCGTGGCGATCGCATTCGGCGTCGCGTTGGGTTACGCGGTCGAGCTCGTCAATCACGCCGCGGTGTCCGAATTGAATGCCGATCTCGCCGTGCTGGCCGGCAACGCCGACCTCGAGGTCCGCGGCCCGCGCTCCGGCTTCGACGAAATGCTGTATCCAACGATCGCACGCGACGCCGGCGTTGCCGTTGCGAGTCCCGTCGTCGAGGTCGGCGTGAAGCTCCGCGATCACGACGAGCCGCTCGACGTGCTCGGCGTCGATGTGTTTCGCGCTGCGCAGATCAACCCCGCGCTGGTGGCGGTCGCGCGTGAACGCGTCGACGCGCTGCGATCCGACGCGCTGTTTCCGAGTACCGGCGCTGCGCAATGGCTTGGCGTCGACGTCGGGGACAGCGTGATCGTGCAGGCGGGTTTGCACGACGTCGCATTGCGCGTTGCGGGACGCGCCGGTGCCGATCGTGCGGGCCGCTATGCGGTGATGGACATCGCCGCCGTGCAGGATCGCTTCGACCGCGGCGGCCGCTTGACGCGCATCGATTTGCGGCTGCGCGCCGGTGCGAACGCCGAAGCCGTGCAGAAACGTCTGCAGGCACTGTTGCCACCAGGTGTCGACGTGGCGCCGCCTTCGTCGTCGGCGCAGGCGACGACGCGTTTCTCGCGTGCCTATCGCGTGAATCTCAACGTGCTCGCGCTCGTCGCGCTGTTCACCGGCGCAATGCTCGTGTATGCGACGCAGACGCTCTCGGCGGTGCGCAGACGCCCGCAATTCGCGCTGCTGCGCACGCTCGGTCTTTCGCGCCGGCGCCTCGTCATGTGGGTGATCGGCGAAGGCGCCGTTCTCGGTGCCATTGGCGCGGGCGTCGGGCTCGCGACCGGATACCTGATTGCGTCGATGGCGCTCGCGCGCTTCGGTCCCGATCTTGGCGCAGGCTTTTTCGAGGCGGGTGCGGCGAAGCCGGCGGCGGAGCCGTTGTCGATCCTGATCTTCGCGGCGCTCGGCATCGGCGCAGCCGTCCTTGCGAGCGCGCTCCCCGCACGAGAAGCGGCGCGTGCGGCACCGGCGGCCGCGCTGAAGGCGATCGATGCCGATGTGCTGCTCCCCGCGGCGACGAATCGGATCGCGTGGCTGTTGATCGGTGTCGGGTTCGGGATGGCTTTCCTGCCATCGATCGACGAGTTGCCGCTCTTCGGGTATCTCGCGATCGCGCTGATCCTGACCGGCGGCATTCTCGCGATTCCGGCAGCGGCGCAAGCAGCGCTGTCGCGCATCCGTGCACCGCGTGCGTTGCCGCTGTCGCTCGCGCTCGCGCATCTGCGCGCAACGCCCGGCCGGTTCGCGGCGATGCTCGCCGCCGTCGTCGCGAGCGTCGCGCTGATGGTCTCGATGGCCATCATGGTGACGTCGTTTCGCCAGTCGCTCGACGATTGGCTGCGCGTCGTGCTGCCCGCCGACCTGTACCTTCGCGCGGGGACCGACAGCGCGTTCCTCTCGCCGCGCGACCAGCAGGTGATCGCCGCGATCCCCGGCGTCGCACGCGCAGAATTCATGCGCGTGACGTCGATCATCGTCGATCCTTCACGGCCGCGCGTCGTGTTGCTCGCGCGCGACATCGATCCGCACGATGCGGGTGCGCGGATCGCATTGGTCGGACGAGATATCGTCCCCGCGGCCGGTGCGCCTCCTCCGGTCTGGATCAGCGAAGCCGTCGCCGACATGCAGCATCTCACAGCAGGCGCGGCCATGACGCTGCCGATCGGCGGACGCAATGTCGCGTTCACCGTCGCCGGCGTGTTTCGGGACTATGCGCGGCAGCAGGGCTCGATCGTGATCGAGCGTGCGCGATATCGCGCGCTGAGCGGCGACGACGCGGTCAACGAGGCAGCGCTGTGGCTCGCGCAGGATGCGAGCGTCGCGGCCGTTCGTGATGCGATCGCTCGCTACAGTGGCGGTCGCGCACGCATTCGGGCGGAAACGCCGGCGAGCCTGCGCGACCTGTCGCTCGCGACGTTCGATCGCACGTTCGCCGTCACTTATGCCCTCGAAGCGGCCGCGGTCATCATCGGCCTCGTCGGCTTGTCCGCCGCGCTCGCCGCGCAGACGCTCGCGCGAAGCCGCGAATTCGGCATGCTGCGCCACGTCGGCATGACCCGGCGTCAGATCGAAGCCATGCTGGCGATCGAAGGCGCGGTGCTGGCGGCGATCGGCGTCGCGGCCGGGCTGATCCAGGGATTCGCCGTGAGCCTCATCCTGATTCACGTCGTGAACCGCCAATCGTTCCACTGGGGCATGAGCCTGCACGTGCCGTGGCTTTCGCTCGCACTGCTCGCTGTCGTGCTGCTCGTGCTCGCGACGGCGGTCGCTGCGGCGAGCGCGCGACGCGCCACGGGCATCGCTGCCGTGCGCGCTGTACGAGAGGATTGGTGATCCCCCCACGCTTGCCGCTTCGCGGCTGCGCTGCCCCCCAAGGGGGCGGAATTCGCGGCTCGGGGCGGCCCGTCGCCGCGAATGTGATCCTTTCGCGGCGGCGGTTTCTCGCGCTTGCACTCGGTGTCGCCGTTACGCCCGCGCGCGGCGAAGTGACGTATCCGGACGTCGAGGCGGGAACCACACTCGTGTTTCCTCGCGACGAAGGTGCGCATCCCGCGTTTCGCAGCGAATGGTGGTACGTGACCGGGTGGCTGCGCGATTCGCGGGGGCGCGACTACGGTTTCCAGATCACGTTCTTTCGCAATCGCCCGGGCGTTGCCGAAGCGAGCACGAGTCGCTTCGCGCCGAAGCAACTGCTGTTCGCGCACGCCGCGATCGCCGATCCGGGCGTCGAGCGATTGCGCGTCGATCAGCGCGCGGCGCGCGAAGGCTTCGGGCTGGCGTACGCGTCGGCTGACCGCACCGACGTGCGCATCGACGACTGGTCGCTCGTGCAGGATGCCGATCGTTTCGTCGCAAAGATCGCGGCGCGCGACTTCGCGCTCGATCTGTCGCTTGCGGCCACGATGCCGCCGTTACTCGAAGGCGATCGCGGCGTCAGTCGCAAGGGGCCCGACCCGGTCGATGCGAGCTACTACTACAGCCGTCCGCAGCTCGTCGTGACCGGCACGCTGACGCTCGGCGATGATGCCCGGCAGGTCACCGGCGTCGCATGGCTCGATCACGAATGGTCGAGCCGCTATCTTCCGCAAGGCGCCGTCGGCTGGGACTGGACCGGCATCGACTTCGACGATGGCAGCGCCTTGATGGCGTTTCGCATCCGCGATGCATCGGCCAAGGCGCTCTGGGCAGGCGGTACGTGGCGTGGCGCACACGGCGCAACGCGCACGCTGGCACCTGACGAGATCGCGTTTACGCCGCTTGCGCATTGGCGCTCGCCGCGCACCGGAATCGACTATCCGGTCTCGTTTCGCGTGCGTGCAGGGAACAGCGACGTCACGCTCGCGCCATTGTTTCCGGATCAGGAGCTCGATGCGCGCATCGGCGTCGGTACCGTCTACTGGGAAGGCGCGGTGCGCGCAATGGTCGGCGATCGGCCTGCGGGCCGCGGGTATCTGGAGTTGACCGGCTACGGCCAGCCGCTGCGGATATAGATAGTGGTCAGAGACGAATTTCGCTTTCGCGAAAGTCGTCTCTGACCCCACTTCGGTCTTCAGCGCCGATCGGCCGAAAACACGCCCGGAATGTTGCGCGCAAGCTGCAGCGCGCGCGAAAGCTGCACGGCGCTTTCGACCTCGAGCGTGAACGCCATCCGCGCCTGGTATTGGCGCGTCTGTGTGTTCACCGCGGTCACATTGATCTTCTCGCGCGACAACAATTCGGAGATGTCGCGCAGCAGGCCCTGCCGATCGCTCGCCTCGATCACGATGTCCACCGGGAACAACTGCTCGCGTGTCGCTCCCCAGTTCGCGTCGATCAAACGCTCCGGCTCACGGCTCTCGATGCGCGCGACGTTGGGGCACGATGCGCGATGGATCGTGATGCCCTTGCCGCGGGTGACGAACCCCACGATGTGATCGGGCGGCGCAGGCTTGCAGCAACGCGCGAGCCCGGTCAGCAGCCGATCCACGCCGACGACGAGAATGCCGTGATCGCTTCCGTCGGCGCGACTGCGACGCGTGACGACCTCGGGCTCGGCAGGTGCTGCGGGCGCGACCGGTTGCGCGACCGCTGCAATCGCCGCCTGCACTTGTCGGCTGTTGATTTCGTCGCGCGCGAATGCCGCGAAGAATTCCTCGCTTCGCGCAAAGCCGGCCTTCGCTGCAACCGCATCGAGCTTGAGTGCCGTCTGGCCGAGTCGTGCAAGCTCGCGCTCGACCATCGCCCGGCCCTGCGCCACGGTCGCATCGAGCTGCTGCGCCTTGAACCATTGCCGCACCTTCGCGCGCGCACGATGGCTTCGCACGTAGCCGAGATCGGGATTCAGCCAGTCGCGCGAAGGGCCGCCCTGCTTCGCGGCAATGATCTCGACCTGCTGCCCGTTGGACAGCACGTAATCGAGCGGCACCATCTGGCCGTCGACACGTGCGCCCCGGCAGCGATGCCCGAGACTCGTATGCACGGCATACGCAAAGTCGATCGGCGTCGCGCCCTGGGGCAGGTCGATGACTTTGCCCTGCGGCGTCAGCACGTAGATCGAATCGGTGAAGAGGCTGCTCCTGAACGCCGACAGCCATTCGCCGGTGTCCGCGACCGCATCCTTCCAGTCGAGGATTTGCCGCAGCCACGCGATCCTGTCGTCGAAGCCCGCGTCACGCCTGTCGGCGCGGCCGTCGCCTTCCTTGTAGCGCCAGTGCGCGGCGACGCCGTATTCGGAATGGCGATGCATTTCGCGCGTGCGAATCTGCACTTCGAGCGGCTTGCCCTCGGGTCCGATCACCGCCGTGTGCAGCGACCGATAGTTGTTCGCTTTCGGCTTCGCGATGTAGTCGTCGAACTCGCCGGGCAGCGGCGTCCACAGGTGATGAACGAGGCCGAGCGCCGTGTAGCAGTCGCGTACCGAATCGACGAGGATGCGCACCGCGCGGATGTCGTACAGCGCGTCGATGCCGATCTGCTTGCGTCGCATCTTGCTCACGATGCTGTAGATGTGCTTCGGACGGCCGCTGACGTCGGCGTGAAGACCTGCGGCTTCGATCTCGCGCGACAGCATCGCCGCCACCTCGGCGATGTAGCGCTCGCGATCGCGCCGCCGCTCGTCGAGAAGCCGCGCGACGCGCCGGTATTCGGCTGGCTCGAGCGCACGCAGCGACAGGTCCTCGAGCTCCCACTTGAGCTGCCAGAGCCCGAGCCGATTCGCGAGCGGCGCGTAAACGTCGACCACCTCGCGCGCGGCCGTGCGGCGCATCGTCTCGTCTGAATTCATCAGGAAGCGCAGCGCCTGCGTGCGCTCGGCGAGCTTGATCAGCACGACGCGGACGTCCTCGACCATCGCGAGCAGCATCTTGCGCAGGTTCTCGGCCTGCTCGGCGCGCTGCTGCGCATCGGCGCCGACCGGCGTCGCCTGCACCGAATTCATTCGGGCGACGCCTTCGATGAGCGTCGCAACATCGTCGCCGAACGTTGCGACGATGCTCTCGCGTTCGTAACGCGCGGAGAGCGGCAGGCCGAGCAGAAGCGCGGCGGTGAGCGAGTCGGGATCGAAGCGTTGCGCGGCGAGAATGCTCGCGGCGCCGAGCGAGCGACCGAGCAGAGGCTCGCCGTCGGTGCCACGCGTGTCGCCTTCCCGCTCCTGCGCCATTCCGTAGGCGGCCAGGAAGCGATCGCGATCGGCGTCCGTATAGACGTCGGAGAGCGAATCGAGCCAGGCGCCGACGGCCTGCGGCGCGGCATGCGTCACGGCAACCATGACGAATTATAGGGGGACGATTTGGGCGACGCGCGAACGCCAGACGTCGCGCCGCGAACGCTGCGGGCGCCGGAGGCGATTCGTCAGAGCCGCTGGCCTGCCGCCACCGCGATGGCGTGCGCGAGCGATTCGGCGTGCAGATCGGCGAGCGCGCGCTCGCGCGCTTCGACCATCACGCGCAGCACCGGCTCGGTGCCCGAGGGCCGCAGCAACACGCGACCGGCGCTGCCGAGCGACGACACCGCGGTTTTCTCGGCGTTGATCACCGCCTCGTCGCCGCGCCAGTCCCAGTCGCGTTGCACGGGGACGTTGATGAGCCGCTGCGGAAAGAGCGTGACGGGCGCCGCCGCCTCGGCGAGCGTCGTTTTCTGCTCGATCAGTGCGCGCAGCACCGCGAGGGCCGCGATCGTGGCATCGCCCGTCGTGTGCTTGTCGAGGCAGATCATGTGTCCCGAATTCTCGCCACCGAGATGCCAGCCCTGCGCGACCATCGCTTCGAGCACGTAACGATCGCCGACCTTCGCTCGCAGAAGCGGAATGCCGGACTGCGCGAGCGCCTGCTCGAAGCCCAGGTTGCTCATCAGCGTGCCGACGACGCCGCCGGCGAGCGCGTTGCGTCGCTGGTAATCGCGCGCAATGACGTAAAGGAGCTGATCGCCGTCGTAGATGCGACCGTGGCCGTCGACCATCACGAGACGATCGCCATCGCCGTCGAGCGCGATGCCGAAGTCGGCGCCATGCGTGTGCACCTGCTCGACCAGATGCTGCGGATGCGTGGCACCGCACGCGGCGTTGATGTTCGTGCCGTTCGGCTCGTCGGCGACGGGGACGACTTCGGCGCCGAGCTCGTGGAAGACCGGCGGCGCGACGTGATAGCCGGCACCGTTCGCGCAGTCGACGACGATCCTGCAGCCGCGCAGATCGCGCTCGTTCGGGAACGTGCTCTTGCAGAACTCGATGTAGCGGCCCGGCGCGTCAGCGACCCGAAACGCCTTGCCGAGCTCGCGCGATGGCGAGCACGTCAGCGGCCGCTCCATCTCGCGCTCGATCGCGAGCTCGACGTCATCGGGGAGCTTGGCTCCGGCCGCGGAGAAGAACTTGATGCCGTTGTCGTCGAACGGATTGTGCGAGGCGCTGATCACGATGCCGGCCGACAATCGCAGCGCGCGGGTGAGGTATGCGATCGCCGGCGTGGGCAGCGGACCGCACAGATACGTATCGACGCCCGCTGCCGACAGACCGGCTTCGAGCGCCGCCTCGAGCAGATAGCCGGAGATGCGCGTGTCCTTGCCGATCAGCACGGCCGGCCGTTCGCCGCGCGTGCCGTCCGCGGTCGCGAGCGTGCGCCCCGCCGCCCAGCCGAGCTTCAGCACCCTGTCGGGCGTGATCGGCTCCTGCCCGACGCGTCCGCGCACGCCATCGGTACCGAAGTAGTGGCGCTCGCGCTGCTTCTTGTCGCTCATTGATCGATCCGTCGATTGTCCTGCGACCCGGGCCAGCGCTCGATCGTGCTCCACGCCGAAAGCGCGTCGACCGTGTCGCGCACGTCGTGCACGCGCAACAGGCGCGCGCCGCGCATGGCGGCCGAAAGCGCCGTGGCGATGCTGCCCGCCAGACGCGCGTCGACGTCACGGCCGGTGAGCGCGCCGATCATCGATTTGCGCGACACGCCGATCAGGACCGGGAAGCCCAACGCGGCGATGTCGCCCAGGTTTCGCAACAGGTCGAGATTATGCGCGAGCGTCTTGCCGAAGCCAAAGCCGGGATCGACGACGATGCGTTCGCGCGCAATGCCGGCATCGATGCACGCGTGCGCGCGGCGCTGCAGGAATGCACGGACTTCGGAGACGACATCCGCGTACGCGGGCGCGTGCTGCATCGTGCGCGGCTCGCCCTGCATGTGCATGAGGCAGACCGCGGCGTTGCTCGCCCTCGCGACGTCGATCGCACCCGGCGCCTGCAGTGCGCGCACGTCGTTGATCATTGAAGCGCCCGCGTCGAGCGCGGCCCGCATGACGGCCGGCTTCATCGTATCGACGGAGATGCATGCGCTTTCTCTTGCGAGCGCTTCGACGATCGGGATCACGCGCGCGAGCTCGTCGCGCTCGTCCACGGCTGTCGCGCCGGGCCGCGTGGACTCGCCGCCTACGTCGATGATCGTCGCGCCCTCTGCGATGAGACGCTTCGCGTGCGCGATCGCTGCGCCGGTGTCGAGGTGGCCGCCGTCGTAGAAGGAATCGGAGGTCACGTTGACGATGCCCATGACGCGGGGCGTCGCCAGATCGATCTCGTGTAGGCCTGCTTTGAGGATCGTCATTGCCTGGTTTGCGACGAGCTTCTATTTTGACTCGCTTGTACTGTAGCAGCGGAAACCCGAGGGGACGCTTGGGTTGTGCCGGCTGCAGCGGACGGCGCTCGACGAGCGAGACGAGGGTGTCTCGCGAAGGAGTGCGTCCCGGCAGGCCGGCGTTTGCGGACTATGGAGCGCGCGCCGCGCATGGCCCGGCGCCTCGGCACAACGAACAAACAAAAAGAGGCGCACGTTACCGCGCACCTCTTTGCGTTCAGTATCGACCTTCGAGCTACGAATCGATCCGCGATCTCGCCGGATTCGCCGACGGCGTCGTCCCGCCCATCGTTCCCGGCGCGATCGTCGTCCCCGACGTCGGCGGAGCGGTCGGCTTCGGCGGCCGCGGCGGCTTGCCCGCGATGATGTCGGAGATCTGCTCGGCGTCGATCGTCTCGAACTCGAGCAGCGCCTTCGCCATCGCCTCGACCTTGTCGCGGTTGTCCTCGATCAGCTTCCGCGCAAGCGCGTACTGCTGGTCGATGATGCCGCGGATCTCGGCGTCGACGTTGCGCATCGTCTCTTCCGACATGTTGACCGTGCGTGTGATCGAGCGGCCGAGGAAGATCTCGTTCTCGTTGTCGCCGTAAACCATCGGGCCCATGAGATCGCTCATGCCGTAGCGCATCACCATGTCGCGCGCAAGCTGCGTTGCCCGCTCGAAATCGTTCGACGCGCCGGTGGTCATCTGATTCATGAACACCTCTTCGGCGATCCGCCCGCCGAACAGCACGGCGACCGTGTTCAGCATGCGCTCCTTGTCCATGCTGTAGCGATCGGTCTCCGGCAATTGCATCGTCACGCCGAGCGCGCGTCCGCGCGGGATGATCGTCACCTTGTGCACCGGGTCGGTCTTCGGCAACAGCATCGCGACGATCGCGTGCCCCGACTCGTGGTACGCGGTATTGCGCCGCTCCTCCTCGGGCATCACCATCGAGCGCCGCTCGGCGCCCATGATGATCTTGTCCTTCGCGCGCTCGAAATCGAGCATGTCGACGAGCCGCTTGTTGCCGCGCGCGGCGAAAAGCGCCGCCTCGTTGACGAGGTTCGCGAGATCGGCGCCGGAGAAGCCGGGTGTGCCGCGCGCGATGATGTCGGGCTTGACGTCCGGCGCCATCGGCACCTTGCGCATGTGCACGAGCAGGATCTGCTCGCGGCCGCGGATGTCGGGCAGCGGCACGACGACCTGGCGGTCGAA
>JAICLP010000310.1 GCA_025925475.1 Burkholderiales bacterium
AAGCTCCAGCGTGACGGGGCAATGGCGCTTTGCGGCGACGGCGGCAACGGCTGCCCCGGTGGCGGGTGATCCGGTGAACGACAGATGCGCGACGCCGGGATGCGCGGCGAGCGCCGCACCCGCTTCGGAACCGAGCCCCGTCACGATGTTGAGCGCGCCTTCGGGCATTCCGGCGATTGCGGCGAGCTGCGCGACACGCAAGAGCGACAGACACGCATCCTCGGCCGGCTTGACGACGCACGCGTTGCCGGCGGCCAGCGCGCCGCCAACCGACCGCCCGAAGATCTGCAGCGGGTAATTCCACGGGATGACGTGCCCCGTGACCCCGTGCGGCTCGCGCCACGTCAGCACCGAGTAGCCGGCGGAATACGGAATGGTCGTGCCGTGCAGCTTGTCGGGAGCTCCCGCATAGAACTCGAAATAGCGCGCACACGCGGTAACGTCGGCGCGTGCCTGCGCAAGCGGCTTGCCGCAGTCGCGCGCCTCGATGAACGCGAGCTCGTCGGCGTGATCGAGGATCGCGCGCGAAACCGCCGCGAGACGGCGTCCGCGCTCGACGGGGGCAAGCTTGCCCCATGCGCCGTCGCGCGCGCGTTGCGCCGCCATGACTGCCGCGTCGACGTCGGCGGCATTGCCGCGCGCGATCGCCGCGAACGGGGCTCCGTCGGACGGATCGATCATCGGCAGCGTGCCGCCATCGCGTGCAGCGACGAAAGCGTTGCCGATGAAATGCTGGGGCGCAACGTCGAGGGCGGGCCAGCGAGGTTCGGGAGCGTTCATGATCGAGTTGCGGTGGACGTTCAAATGCCGCACGCCTGTAACAAATCGCTACGTGGCGGCCCGATGGTCAACGATGGCGCGCGAAGCGGCGTTGATCGTGGCGACGGCCGTGAGCGGAACCCGGCCTTCGCGAGCAGGTCACATTTTGCCCGATTCAGGAGACGCACCATGCCAAGCCGTACCAAGCAACTTGCCGTCGCCGGCGCCCTCGTCGCCGCCGCCGTGGCTTTCGCCCCTGCCGCCCAGGCCCGCGGTTTCTTCAGCCTGTCGATCGGCGTGCCGGGCGTCGTGGTCGGGGCGCCCTACTATGCGCCGCCGCCCGTGTATGTCGCGCCGCAGCCCGTCTATGTCGCACCGCCCGTCGTTTATGCACGGCCGCGCGTCGTGTATTACGCGCCGCGCGCCCGCATCGTCTATCGCGCGCCGTACAGGCCGCCACACCGCTTTTATGGCCGCCCGGTCTACGGGCACTACTGATCCTTCGCAACGCCGCTGATCAACCGCGGTACCGAACGCGATAGACGGCACCCGCCGTATCGTCCGCAATCAGCAGCGATCCGTCGGGTGCTACCGCAACGTCGGCGGGCCGGCCGAAGGCCCGCTGGCCTTGCAGCCAGCCCTCCGCGAACGGCTCGTACGACACGGGCCGCCGGTTCGCGTCGAGGCGTACCAGGGTAACGCGATAGCCGACCTTCGAGCTGCGGTTCCACGAACCGTGCTCGGCGATGAAGATCTGGTTCCGGTACTGCTGCGGAAACTGCGTCCCCGTGTAGAACCGCATGCCAAGCGACGCGACGTGAGCGCCCAGGCGCTGTGCCGGTTGCGCGAACGCCGGGCAGGGCTTCGACGATTTGAACTCGGGGTCGGCGATGGTCCCGGCGTGGCAATACGGGAAGCCGAAGTCGAGTCCGGGCTTCGGAGCGTGATTGAGGGTGTCGGGCGGGATGTCGTCGCCCATGTTGTCGCGGCCGTTGTTCGTGAACCATAGCTCGCGTGTGAGCGGGTCCCAGTCGAAGCCGACCGTGTTGCGGATCCCGCGCGCATACACCTCGAGGTCCGATCCGTCGGCGTTCATCCGCATGATGTTCGCGTAGCGGTCACGGTCGGGCTCGCAGACATTGCACGGTGCGCCGACGGGCACGTAGAGCTTGCCGTCGGGACCGAACGCGATGAATTTCCAGCCGTGATGTCCGTCGGTCGGAAACTTGTCGGAGACGGCGACGGGCGCCGGGGGATCATCGAGATGGGCCTCGATATCGGGCAGCCGTACGATCCGGCTCACCGCGGACACGTAGAGCGCGCCGTCGCGAAACGCGACGCCGACCGGCTGGCGCAAACCCGACGCGATCTTGCGCACCTTTGCATCGCCGCCCTTGCCGTTCGCGCCGTCGAGCGTGACCGCGTAGACATTGCCTTGCATGGAACCGACGAAGAGCGTGCCGCGCGCGCCGAACGTCATCTCGCGCGCGCCGGGAACGCGCGCCAGCAATTCGATCGTGAATCCCTGCGGCAGGCGAATCCGATCGAGCGGCAGATCCTGCGCGAACGCATTCGTTGCCGCTGCGGCGACTGCGAGCACGATCAACGACACGATGCGCACGAGCATGATCGACTCTCCCCGAGCAACGCGACGATTGGGATTGGAGGGCGGGCGCGCGCATCGGTTCATTCGCCGCGCCGCGGTGCTATCCTGCCTGCTTGTCACGCGAACGATCCCTGATGAACGCGCCGGAGCACGCCATCCGTTCCGATACGGTACCGGCACCCGTGCGCGCCGGCGATCTCGTCGGCTACGAGATGATTCGCCGGCTCGTCGCGTTTCCCACGGTGAGCCGCGATTCGAATCTCGAGTTGATCGAATGGGTGCGCCGATATCTCGAGGGCTTCGGCGCGCTGACGACGCTCACCTTCGATGACGAGCGGCGCAAGGCGAACCTGTTCGCGACGCTGCCCGCGCGCGACGGCAACACGACCGACCGCGGCATCGTGCTGTCCGGCCATACCGACGTCGTGCCGGTGGACGGGCAGCCGTGGGACACCGATCCGTTCGAGGCGACGCTCGTTGGCGATCGTTTGCATGGCCGCGGCGTCACCGACATGAAGAGCTTTTCGGCGATCGGCCTCGCGTTCGTGCCCGAGTTCGTGCGGCGTGGCCTTGCGCGACCGCTGCACTTCGCGCTTTCCTACGACGAGGAGATCGGCTGCATCGGCGTGCGCAGGCTGATCGCCGACGTGAATGCGCGGGGCGTGACGCCGGCCGGCTGCATCATCGGCGAGCCGACCGGGATGCAGCTCGTCGTCGCGAACAAGGGCCGCCGGACGTGGCGCTGCCGGGTGCGCGGCCACGAAGCGCATTCGGCGCTGACGCCGCGCGGCGTCAACGCCGTGCAGGTCGCGTGCGATCTCGTGACGTGGATCGGCGAGCGCGCGCGTGAGCTGCGCGACGGCCACCGGCAGGATCCGTCCTACGACGTGCCGTTCACGACGCTGCATGTCGGCCTGATCAGGGGCGGCACTGCGCTCAACATCGTCCCGCGCGACTGCATGTTCGAGTTCGAGATCCGGCACCTGCCGATGGACGATCCCGACGCGTTCTTCGCGCGGCTTCGTGCCTACGCCGACTCGCTGGTTCCGGCGATGCAGGCGGTCGATCCGGCGACCTACATCGAGTTCGACGCGCTCTCCGAGATGCCCGGCTTCGACAATGCGGGTCGCAGTGCGGTCCTCGACATCGCGCACGATTGCAGCGGCTCCGACACGCAGCACAAGGTGTCGTACGGAACGGAGGCCGCGCTCTTTCACGGCGCATCGATGCCCGCGGTCATTTGCGGTCCGGGCCACATCGAGCAGGCGCATCAGCCGAACGAATGGGTGCGCCTCGAGCAACTTGCGCGCTGCGAAGCGTTCATGCGCAGGCTCGCGCAACACGTTTGCGTCGGATGAGCGCGCCGGGCCGCCCCAAGCGCGAATTGCGCCCCCTCCGGGGGCAGCGCCGCGGCGAAGCCGCAAGCGTGGGGGGCCGATGAGATACCGTGATCTCTGTCAAGCGGGATTTTCATTGCGCGGGCCTTGGTGTGCCGAGTTGCGGGACGAACGCGCGGCGATGCTTGGCAACGCTGTAAATGGCCAAGAGCAGTTTGTGCATGCAAGCGACCAGGGCGACCTTGGGCAATTTGCCGCGAGCGAGCAGTCT
>JAICLP010000012.1 GCA_025925475.1 Burkholderiales bacterium
CCGGCTACGACCACATCACGAGCGCGATCGGCGCGGCGATGATCGGCTGGTACGGCACGGCGATGCTCTGCTACGTGACGCCGAAGGAGCACCTCGGCCTGCCGAACAAGGCGGACGTCAAGGACGGCATCATCGCGTACAAGGTGGCGGCCCACGCGGCCGATCTCGCGAAGGGACACCCGGGCGCGCAGCTTCGCGACAACGCGCTGTCGAAGGCGCGCTTCGAGTTCCGCTGGGAGGACCAGTTCAACCTGGGCCTCGATCCCGACAAGGCGCGCGAATTCCACGACGAGACGCTGCCGCAGCACGGCGCGAAGCTCGCGCATTTCTGCTCGATGTGCGGGCCGCATTTCTGCTCGATGAAGATCACGCAGGACGTGCGCGATTACGCGGCGAAGCAGGGCATGAGCGAAGCGGATGCTCTCGCCAAGGGGATGGAGGCGAAGGCGGTCGAGTTCGTCAAGCGCGGCGCGGAGATCTACTCGAAGGCGTGACGGCGCGATTCGTGGGGCCTCGCCCCGCGTTCATCGCGTTCGTCACGGCGCATTCGCGAGGCCGCTGAGACGTTGATCAGCGTCCTCGTGAATGCTCGCGAATCCAGCCGGCGAACGCCCCTCGTCGATGTCGCCGGCGACGAGGGCGAGCATGGTCAGTGTCGCTTCGGCTTGCGTGCTGACGAGCCGATAGCCGTTGAGCGTGAGAAACAAGCCCACAGCAAGGAAGGCTGACCGCTTGTTGCCATCGACGAAGGGATGGGCGAAAGGCGATCCCGGCCCAGCGCGCGATATGAAGCCGAAACCCGGCCACATCCGCGTCGGCCTCTCCGGCTGGCGCTACCCGCCGTGGCGAGGCGTGTTCTACCCGCGCGGCTTGCCGCAGCGGCGCGAGCTCGAGTACGCATCGCGGCATTTCTCGACGATCGAGATCAACGGCTCGTTCTATTCGCTGCAGCGGCCCGAGTTTTATGCTCGCTGGCGCGACGAAACGCCGCCGGGCTTCGTCTTCAGCGTCAAGGGACCGCGCTTCGTCACCCATATGCTGAAGCTTCGCAATTGCGAGCAGGCCGTTGCGAACTTCTTCGCTTCGGGCATTGCGAACCTCGGCGACAAGCTCGGGCCGATCCTCTGGCAGCTGCCGCCGATGGTCCGCTTCAACCCCGATGTGCTCGCGCCGTTTCTCGCGCTGTTGCCGCGCGACACCGATCAGGCCGCGGCGCTCGCACGGCGGCGCAATGAAAAGGTCAAGGGGCGCGCGCGCCTTGCGTTCGGCGCATGCCGCCCGCTGCGCCACGCGCTCGAGATCCGCCACGAGACGTTCATCGACGAGGCGTTCGTCGATCTTTTGCGACGCGAGCGAGTCGCCCTCGTGGTTGCCGACACCGCAGGGAAGTGGCCGCTCGTCGAGGACCTGACCGCGGACTTCGTCTATATCCGCCTGCACGGCGACGAAGTGCTCTATGTGAGCGGATACAGCGACGTCGCGCTCGATCGATGGGCGCGACGGCTGATCGCCTGGAGCGAAGGCGGTGCGCCGGACGACGCGCGCTGCATCTCGCGCCATCCATCCGCGCCTTGCGCGGGGCGCGACGTTTTCTGTTACTTTGACAACGACGCCAAGGTCATGGCGCCGCGCGACGCACACGCGCTCGCGCGCATCCTGCACGCGGCCGGCGCCCGCACCGTTGCCGACGCCGCACACGACCGGGGAGCGAACCGATGGACCGACAACGACGCGATTGGCTGAAAACTTCCGCCGCGGCGAGCGCCGGTGCGCTGGCGGCAGGCGCGCTTCCCGCGAGCGCGCAGACGAGTGGCGTGCTGTTCGCGCACGAGCCGAGCTTCATCCCGGTGCTCGGCACCGGGCAGCGCTTGCAGGTGCGGCGCATCTACTGCGTCGGCCGCAATTACGCCGCGCATTCGCGCGAGATGGGTTCCGACCCCAACCGCGAGCCGCCGTTTTTCTTCCAGAAGCCGACCGATGCGGTCCAGCTCGTGCCCGATGGCGTGACGATCGACCACCCGTATCCGCCGGTCACGAAGAACTATCACCACGAAGTCGAACTCGTCGCGGCCATCGGCAAAGGCGGACGCGACATTGCGGCGGAAAGCGCGAACGTTCACGTGTTCGGCTACGCGCTCGGCCTCGACATGACGCGCCGCGATCTGCAGCAGGCGATGGGCAACGAGAAGAAGCCGTGGGAGATCGGCAAGTCGTTCGATCACTCGGCGGTCGTGAGCCATCTGCATCCTGCCGCGAAGACCGGCCATCTGGCGAAGGGCGCGATCTGGCTCGACGTCAATGGCACGCGCCGGCAATCGAGCGACCTGTCGAACATGATCTGGAGCGTCGCCGAGCAGGTGTCGCACCTGTCGAAGTACTACGAGCTCTTTCCCGGCGACATCATCTACTGCGGCACGCCGGCGAACGTCGGTCCCGTCGTCGCCGGCGACGTGATGCATGGCCACATCGACGGGCTGTACGACATCAGCGTGAAGGTGGTGTAGGCCTCAAAAAGGGGCCAGGCTCGATTTCCCGGTTGCGGGAAAATCGAGCCTGGCCCCTTTTTGAACCGGGAAAATCGAGCCTGGCCCCTTTTTCATCACTCGGCCGGCGCGAGGCGCACCCGATAGCCGCCCGACTTGTCGTCGCGCTCGAGCATCAGCAGCCCATGCCGTGCTGCATCCTCGAGCAGCTCGTTGAACGAGCGGAAGCCGTAGAACGACTCGTTGAAACCCGGCTTGCGCCGGCGTAGCGCCTGCTTGACCATCGAGCCCCAGATCTTCTCCTCGTCGCCGCGCTCGGCGATCAGCGCCTCGATCGTCTCGACCGCAAGCTCCATCGCTTCCATCCGCCGATCCTCGTCGGTCGTCTGCTTCGGGACCTCGGCGGCCGCGGTTGCCGTCTTCGCCGCACGCTTTTTCGCCGGCGCCTTGCGCTTCTGGCGCACGAGGTCGTCGTAGTAGATGAACTCGTCGCAGTTGGCGATCAGCAGGTCCGACGTGGAATTCTTGACGCCGACGCCGATCACCGCCTTCGCGTTCTCGCGCAGCTTCGACACGAGCGGCGAGAAATCGGAATCGCCGCTGATGATGACGAACGTGTCGACGTGGGCTTTCGTGTAGCAGAGGTCGAGCGCGTCGACGACCATCCGGATGTCGGCGGAGTTCTTCCCGGACTGGCGCACGTGCGGAATCTCGATCAGCTCGAACGACGCCTCGTGCATCGGCGCCTTGAACGCCTTGTAGCGCTCCCAGTCGCAGTACGCCTTCTTGACGACGATGCTGCCCTTGAGCAGCAGCCGCTCGAGCACCTTGCCGATGTCGAACTTCTCGTAGTTGGCGTCGCGCACGCCGAGCGCGATGTTCTCGAAATCGCAGAACAGCGCCATGCTGGTCACTTCCGGGGAATTGGCCATCTTGCCTTCGTCGCCGGCCCGGCAGGTCCGAGCCTCCTCGCCGCTTTTTACCAGAAGTAAGATTGGACCATGATCCCGCCCCTTCTCTCCGTTCACGAAGCGCGCGTACTCGGCGTCCTCGTCGAGAAGCAGCGCACGGTACCCGACACCTATCCGCTGACGCTCAACGCGCTCGTCGCCGGCTGCAACCAGAAGTCGAGCCGCGACCCGGTGCTGACGCTATCCGACACCGACGTGCAGGAAGCGCTCGACGGCCTCAAGCACCGTTCGCTCGCGATCGAGACGAGCGGCGGGCGCGTGATGCACTATGCGCACAATGCCGAGCGCGCGCTCACGCTGCCGTCGCAATCGGTGGCGCTGATGGGCGCACTGCTGTTGCGCGGACCGCAGACGGCGGGCGAGCTGCGGATCAATACCGAGCGGATGCATCGCTTCGCCGACATCTCGACGGTCGAGGCATTCCTGAACGAGCTCGCCGAACGCGAGGCGGGCGCGCTCGTCGCCGAGCTGCCGCGCACGCCGGGCACGCGCGAGACGCGCTGGATGCAGTTGTTGAGCGAAGCAGCGCCAGCAATGGAATCGGCGGCGAACGCCGCGCCTGCCCCGGGCGTCGATGTTGCCGCACTCGCCGACGAAGTCGCGATGCTGCGGGACGAAGTCGCTGCGCTGCGTCTGGAGATGGAGGCGCTGAAACGCGAGCGATCGTCGTAGCCCTCGAGCGATGTCCGCGAAGGCGAACGGGTCCTACGCTGCGTGCGTGAGTCCCAGGTTGCGGTTGGCCGGGACGGCGATGTCGATCATCTTCGGCTTCGGCAACTGCAGATTGTTCATGAGCTCGATGAACGACGCGCGATCGCGTCCCGCCAGGCGCGGGTTGTGCAGCTTCTCGTGGCCGATTGTCGACACCGTGTTGCCCTTGTAGTCGTGCGCGGGCCACACGCGCGTGTCGGCGGGCAGCGTGAAGAGGCGCTCGTGCACGCTGTCATAGAGCGATCCCGCATCGCCGCTCTGGAAGTCGGTGCGCCCGCAACCTTCGATCAGCAGCGTGTCGCCGGTCAGCACGTTGCCGCGCCAAAGATAGCTGGTGCTGCCCGACGTGTGACCGGGCGTGTGAATCGCGTGCAGTACCTCGGCGTGGCCGAACTGCAGCGTGTCGCCATGCGCGAGTTGCACGTCGGCCCGTGATATCCCGCACTTGAACGGTGCGGCCGTCACGGCGCCGGTCGCTTCGCGCAGGCGGCCGGCGGCCGTCACGTGATCGGCGTGCGTGTGCGTCTCGACGACGTAGCGCAGCGTCACGCCGAGCCTTCGCAGCATCGCGACGTCGCGGTCGAAGCGCTGCGCGACCGAATCGACGAGCACGGCTTCCGCCGCCGCGCGATCGACGAGCACGTACGTGAACGTCGACGAGTCGGGATCGAACAACTGATGCAGTTCGTCGTGCATGGTCGCGGCCTCCGTCGCGCATTATGCGACAATTGCCGGTTCTTTCGTTCCGGCCGTCGACTCCGCGCCTTTGGATCACCCGTCCGCTCTGGTTGCCTTGATCCTGGGCATCGTCGAGGGTCTCACCGAATTCCTTCCCGTCTCGTCGACCGGCCACCTGATCGTCGCCGGCTCGCTGCTCGGCTACACCGGCGATCGCGCGAAGGTGTTCGAGATCGTGATTCAGGCCGGCGCGATCCTCGCCGTGTGCTGGGAGTTCCGTGCGCGGCTGATCAGCGCGATCGCGGGACTGGGCAGCGACGCTGTCGCGCAGCGTTTTGTCGTCAACCTGACCGTCGCGTTCATTCCGGCGGCCGTGCTCGGTCTTTTGTTCGCGAAGGCGATCAAGCGTCACCTGTTCGCCCCGCTGCCCGTCGCGCTCGCATTCATCGTCGGCGCGCTCGTCATCCTGTGGGTCGAGCGGCGCATGCGCGTCGCGCCGTCGAGCGTGCGGATCGACGACGTCGACGACATGCGCTGGACCGATGCATTGAAGATCGGCTGCGCGCAGGCCTTCGCGCTGATCCCCGGCACGTCGCGCTCCGGAGCGACGATCATCGGCGGGATGCTGTTCGGTCTGTCGCGTCCGGTCGCGACGCGCTTCTCGTTCTTCCTCGCGATTCCGACGCTGCTCGCAGCGTGCGCGTACGACTTCCTGCGTAACCGCGCGTTGTTCTCCGCGCAGGATCTGCAGGGCTTCGCAATCGGCTTCGTCGCGGCTTTCATCTCGGCGTTTCTATGCGTGCGCTGGCTGATCCGCTACGTGAGCCGGCACGACTTCACGCCGTTCGCGTGGTACCGGATCGCGTTCGGCCTGCTGATCCTCGCGACCGCGTGGGCCGGTCTCGTCGACTGGACGTAGCAGCTTGGGCGCTTTGCTCGCCGTCCTGGGCGTCCTTGGGTTTTCGTTCAAGGCGATCCTGATCAAGCTCGCGTACCGCGCAGCGCCGGTCGATCCGGTCGTGCTCCTGACGCTGCGCATGCTCTACTCGGCGCCGCTTTTCCTGCTGATGGCGTGGTGGAGCGGACGCGCGCGAGATGCGAAGCCGATCCCGCGCCGCGACTGGTTCCTGCTAACCGGCCTGGGCTTCATCGGCTACTACCTGTCGAGCCTGCTCGATTTCCTCGGCCTCCAGTACATCACTGCCTCGCTCGAGCGGCTCGTGCTGTTCCTCTATCCGACCATCGTCGTCGTGCTGTCGGCGATCTTTCTCGGGCAGCGGATCACGCGGCGCGCCGTCACCGCGCTTGCGCTGTCGTATGGCGGCATTGCGCTCGCCGTGTTCCACGATATCCGGATCACCGGCGATCCGCATGCGATCGCGGTCGGCAGCGGGCTCGTGTTCGCGAGCGCGATCGGTTACGCGATCTATCTCGTCGGCGCGGGCGGCATCATCGCGCGGCTCGGCTCATCGCGCTTCATCGCCTGGGCGATGCTCGCGTCGACGCTGTTCATCTCGCTGCAGTTCGCGTTGACGAAGCCGCTCGCCGCGCTGGCCGTGCCGTCTTCGGTGCAGATGCTCGCGCTCGCAATGGCGCTGTTCTGCACGGTGCTGCCGACATGGATGATCGCCGAGTCGATCCGTCGCATCGGCGCGAGCACCGCGTCGCTCGTTGGCTCGCTCGGACCGATGTTCACGATCGGGTTCGGCGCGCTGCTCCTCGGCGAGCCGATCAATCTGCTGCAGATGATCGGCGTCGCGCTCGTCCTCGGCGGCGTGTTGCTGGTGTCGAGAGGGTCCGGCAAGGCACCCGTACCGGCGCTGCCGCGGAACGCCGTTCGCCGCGGCGCAGTCTGACTTCGATTCAACCGGACCAACCGCACGACAAGGAGACGCCCATGGCACCCGATACGATCGAACGCTCGAGCCTCGAGCTCTCGGATCCTTCACTGCTGCGTCAACAGTGTTACGTCGACGGCCAATGGATCGATGCGGACGACCGCGGCTCGATGCCCGTCGTCGATCCGGCAACCGGCGGCCTCGTGGGCACCGCCCCCATGTTCGGCGCAGCGGAAACGAAGCGGGCGATCGCGGCGGCCGAACGCGCCTTCCCGGCCTGGCGCGCGAAGACGGCGAAGGAGCGCGGCGCGATCCTGCGCAAGTGGAACGACCTGATGCTCGCGAACCGCGACGACCTCGCGCGCATCCTCACCGCGGAACAGGGCAAGCCGCTTGGCGAAGCGAAGGGCGAGATCACGATCGGGGCCGCCTACGTCGAGTGGTTCGCCGAGGAGGCGAAGCGCGTCTATGGCGACGTGATCCCGACGATCGGAAACGATCGCCGCCTCGTCGTCGTCAAGGAACCGGTCGGCGTCTGCGCGGCGATCACGCCGTGGAATTTCCCCTCGTCGATGATCACGCGCAAGGTGTCGCCGGCGCTCGCCGCCGGCTGCACGGTCGTCATCAAGCCCGCGGAAGCGACGCCGTTCTCGGCGTTCGCGCTGGCCGAACTCGCCGCTCGCGCGGGCTTTCCTCCCGGTGTTTTGAACGTTATCACCGGCGATGCACCGGCGATCGGCGGCGAGATGTGCGCGAACCCGATCGTGCGCAAGCTTTCGTTCACGGGCTCCACCGAAGTGGGACGGATCCTGATGCGCCAGGTCGCGCCGACGATCAAGAAGATCTCGCTCGAGCTCGGCGGCAACGCGCCGTTCATCGTGTTCGACGATGCCGACCTCGATGCGGCCGCGGAAGGCGCGATGGTGTCGAAGTACCGCAACGCCGGGCAGACGTGCGTCTGCGCGAACCGCTTCTTCGTGCACGAGAAGGTCTACGACGCATTCGCGCAAAAGCTCGCCGCAAAAGTCGGCGAGCTGAAAGTCGGCCGCGGTACCGAGGCCGGCGTGACACAGGGTCCGCTGATCAACGCCGAGGCGCTCGCGAAGGTCGAGGAGCATCTTGCCGATGCGACGTCGCGCGGCGCGAAGGTCGCGATCGGCGGCAAGCGGCACGCGATGGGCGGCACGTTCTACGAGCCGACGGTGCTCACGAACGTGAGTCCGCAGATGCGGATCTTCCGCGAGGAAACGTTCGGCCCGGTTGCGCCGCTGATCCCGTTTCGCACCGATGCCGAAGTCGTCGAGCTCGCCAATCGCAGCGAGTTCGGCCTCGCATCGTATTTCTACAGCCGCGATCTCGGCCGCGTATGGCGCGTCGCCGAAGCGCTCGAGTACGGAATGGTCGGCGTCAACACGGGCCTCATCACGACCGAGGTCGCGCCATTCGGCGGCATGAAGCAGTCGGGACTCGGGCGCGAAGGGTCGAAGTACGGCATCGAGGAATTCGTCGAGGTGAAGTACATCTGCTTCGGCGGCATCGACCGCTGATCGTCAGTTCGATCGGTGGCGCTGTCCCGGTGCGCGTCCTGATGGAACGCCTCCGGGACATGCGCTGATTGAAGGAATCAGAACTGCGGCGGCAGCTCTTCGATCGGCCCCTGGGGCACCGGGAAGCGATCGGGGAAATAGACCGACATGTCGGGCGCTGTCGTGACCACCGTGGCGCTCGGTTGCGCCGCGCTCGTGTCGCTCGAATGCATCGGGCGCCATACCGCCGCCAGCGTGCCCGCCACGACGACGATCGTCGCGACGCGGATTCCGGTCGCGAGCCGGTTGCGCGATTCATTGGGATTGCGTGGGTTCATCTTCGTCTCCTTGCTTTTCGCGGCCTGTGTCCGGCCGCGCAATGACAAGGTAGGCGCGAGAGGCATTGCGCACGATGGACGAATCGGCAGTGACGCTGCGGAAAATTACGCCCCGCGGCGCTACCAGCCCGTCGGGAGCTTGCGCAGGATCGTGATCGTCCGCTCCTCGACGGCGAGGTAGCCGCCGGCGACGAGGTCCTTCATCAGCTTGCCGATCATGTCGCGCGACGCGCCGACGCGGTCGGCGATGTCCTGCTGCGTAAGCTTCTCGGGCACGCTGAGGTGCCCCTCTACGTCCTGCGCGAGCGCATTCAGCAGACGCACGAGGCGCCCGTACACGTCGGACAGCGCGAGGCTCTTCAGATTGCCGGTCGTCACACGCACGCGCCTGATCAGGCGCTCGATCAGGTGCATCGCGAAATCGGGATGCGCGAGAATGAACTCGCGGAATTGCGCGCGGCTCACCACCGCGCACGTCGTTGGATCGACGGTGATGACCGATGCCGATCGCGGCTCGCCGTCGAGCATCATCTCGCCGACGTATTCGCCGGGGCCCTGGAAGTCGATGACGAATTCGCGGCCGGCTTCGTTGCTCGAGAACACTTTGACGCGGCCGGACAGGATCACGTACAGCGTATCGCCGCGGTCACCCTCGTTGATGAGGATCGTATTGCGCGGGAACGCGCGCACGACGCCGCTCGCGGCGATCGCGCCGACGGTGTCGGGATGCAGCGGCGTGTCGCTGCGCATCGGTGCACTCACGCTGTCGGCCCTGGTCGTCATTCGAGCTTCCGCAGGTCGTCGATCACCTTGCCGTCGTTCGGCAACTCGTCGATCGAGCGGAACAGGACGTCGCCGCGGAGCTTCGTGACGTCGCGAATCGACGCGACGATCGCATCGGCGAGTTGCGAATCGACGTTGCACACTTCGACGTGCAGGATCATCCGGTCGCTGCCCTCGGGGTTGTCGACGACGAGTCGCGCACGCCTGACTTCCGGGTGCCGCTTGACGATCGCATCGACCTGCCCCGGATGCACGAACATGCCCTTGACCTTCGTCGTCTGATCGGCGCGGCCGAGCCAGCCCTTGATGCGCACGTTCGTGCGCCCGCACGCCGATTCGCCCGGAAGCATCGCCGACAAGTCGCCGGTGCCGAAGCGAATGAGCGGATAGTCGGCGTTCGCAAGCGGCGTCACGACGACCTCGCCGACGTCGCCCGCCTGCACGGGCTCGCCGGTGCCGGGACGCACGATCTCGACGATGACCCCCTCGTCCACGACGAGGCCCGCCCGCGCCGGCGTTTCGTAGGCGATCGCGCCCACGTCCGCGGTCGCATACACCTGATAGCCTTGAATGCCGCGCGCGATCCACGCATCACGCAGCGCCGCCGGAAACGGCTCCGCCGAGACGAGCGCCTTCGTGAGACTCGAGACATCGACGCCGAGAGCGTCGGCACGCTCGAGGATGATGCGCAGGAACGACGGCGTCCCGACGTATCCGGCAGGACGCAGATCGCCGATCGCCGCGACCTGCTGCTCCGTCTGTCCGGTGCCGCCAGGGAAGACCGTGCAGCCGAGCGCATGCAATCCGGTCTCGAGCATCGAGCCGGCCGGCGTCAGGTGATACGCGAAGCAGTTGTGGACGAGTTCGCCTTCGCGAAAGCCGGCGGCGAACAGTGCGCGCGCAAGTCGCCAGTAGTCGGAACGCTCGCCTTCGGGCTCGTAGATTGCGCCGGGCGACGCGAATACGCGCCGCATGGCGCCCCATCGCGTCCCCGCCAATCCGCCGAAGGGCCGCGACTGCTTCTGCAGGTCGGCGAGCGCCGACTTGCGGATGACCGGCAGTTGCGCAAGCGCGCGCGGCGTCGTGATCGACTGCGGATCGACATGTGCCAGCGCCTGCGCAAATGCAGGCGCGTGCGCCTTCGCGTAAGCGATCTGCCGCTGCAGCTGCGCGTACTGCTCGCGCGCGCGCACTTCGGGGTCGCGCGTCTCGAGGCTGTCGTAGTGCTCCATCGCCTCGCCCGCCGCGCTCATGCCAACCACCGCTTCCGCCGCCTGTAATGCTTGACGTCGCGGAAGCTCCTGCGCCCCGACGTCGACAATCCGAGGTAGAACTCCTTGACGTCCTCGTTGTTCGCGAGCGCGGACGCGGCGCCGTCCATGACGACGCGCCCGTTCTCGAGGATGTAGCCGTAGTTCGCGTGGCGCAACGCGACCATCGTGTTCTGCTCGGCGAGCAGGAACGACACGCGCTCGTTGCGGTTCAAGTCGCCGACGATCGCGAAGATCTCCTCGACGATCTGCGGTGCGAGGCCCATCGACGGCTCGTCGAGCAGGATCATCGACGGATGCGCCATCAGCGCGCGGCCGATCGCGGTCATCTGCTGCTCGCCGCCCGACGTGTAGCCGGCGAGGCTGCCGCGCCGCTCCTTCAGGCGCGGGAAGTAGTGATAGACGCGCTCGAGCGCGTCCGCGATGTCGCTGCGCGAGCCCTTGCGCGTGAATGCGCCGGCGAGCAGGTTCTCCTCGACCGTCAGATGCGCGAAGCAATGCCGGCCTTCCATCACCTGGCAAACGCCGCGGCGCACGAGGTCGTTCGGCGTCAGCCGGTCGACGCGCTCGCCGCGATACTCGATCGTGCCCTTCGTGACTTCACCGCGCTCGGCGCGCAGCAGGTTCGAGATCGCCTTCAGCGTCGTCGTCTTGCCCGCGCCGTTCGCCCCGAGCAGCGCGATAACCCCGCCTTCCGGCACTTCGAGCGAAACGCCCTTCAGCACCAAAATCACGTGGTTGTAGATGACCTCGATGCCGTTCAGCGTCAGCATCGGGGCTGTCGAAGGCGATGAGCGGGCAGCGCTCGCACCCGCAGCGGTCGTCGTCATGTCACTGGCGTGCGTACGCTTCAACCCTTCGTTCGCGTCCCGATTGACGCGAAATCGGGGTCAGACACCGAATTCGGATGAAGACGGGGGCCAGGCACCGAATCCTGCCGGAATCCGGTATCTGACCCCGATTTCGCTCAGGCGCCGTCTTCCTTGCTGCAATCGCGCGTCGGAAGCTTCTTCTCCTCCGCGTACTTCGCAGCCGACGCGCGGATCATCGGCTCGAGGATCTTCATGTCGGACTCGTAGCGGCTGTTCGGCACGACGTTCCACTTCTTGCCGTCCCACGTCTCGACCATCGCGGCGTGCGCGCCTTCGTGGTTCTCGCACGACGTGTGGATCGGCTCCATGAAGCCGGTCATGCCGAGCTTCCTGATCATCTCCGGCGTGATCTCGAGATGCTCGAGGCCCCAGCGCACCTGCTCGCCGGTCAGCGGCTTCTTGCCGAACTTCTCCTGCGCCTTGCGCACCGCCTCGACGCCGAACATCGCCGAGACCATGCCGCGGTTGTAGAGCACCTCGCCGATGTCGTCCTTCTTGCCGGTGCCCTGGCCCTTGTCGTAGACGTACTTGACGATGTCGGCGTGCACGGCGCCCTTCCCGGCCGGTGCGAGGAACACGAGCGCGTTGTAGCCCTTCGCGCCGTCACCCGCCGGCAGGACGTCGGGCTCGGCGCCCGACCACCAGACGCCGTACATCTTCTCGCGCGGGTAGCCGGTGGCGACGGCCTCCTTGATCGCCGTCGAGTTCATCACGCCCCAGCCCCACAGGAACACGAAGTCGGGCCGCTGCTGGCGGATCTGAAGCCACGTCGCCTTCTGCTCGACGCCGGGGTGCGTGACCGGCAGCAGGATGAGGTCGTAACCGAGCGTCTTCGCACGCTCCTGCAGGAGGGCGATCGGCTCCTTGCCGTACGGCGAGTCGTGATAGACGAGCGCGATCTTCTTGCCCTTGAGCTTGTCCATGCCGCCGAGCTTCTTGCCGACGTGCTGGACGAGAATGTCGGCCGCGTCCCAGTAGGTGCCGCCGATCGGGAAGTTCCACCCGAAGACGCTGCCGTCGACCGAATCGGCGCGGCCGTAGCCGGCGGTGATCAGCGGAATGTGGTCGGTGAAGGACTTGTCGGTCAGCGCGAACGTGATGCCGGTGGACAGCGGCTGGAACGTCGTCGCGCCGGTCGGGCCCTTGCCTTTCAGCCGCTCATAGCATTCGACGCCGCGGTCGGTGGCGTAGCCCGTCTCGCATTCCTCGAACGTGATCTTCACGCCGTTGATGCCGCCGTCGCGCGCGTTCACGAGCTTCAGGTAATCGACGTAGCCGTTCGCCCACGGCACGCCGTTCGGCGCGTAGGCGCCGGTGCGGTAGACGAGCACCGGGAAGAACTGCTCGTTCGCCTGCGCGAGCGCCGTTCCGCTCGTCGCGAAAAACGCCGCCGCCGCGCACGCGGCCAGGGCAAGCGTCCCTTTCAATCTGCCTTTCATGGCCTTCCTCCTTGTGAAAAACGACGCCTCGCCATCATAGTCCGAACCGTGGCCGGCGCGAACTGGCCCCGGGGTCCGTTCACACCATGTCCGCCGAGGCGAACAGCCTTAGTGCGGGAACGGCCAGAGCCGCAACTTCTCCTTTCCGATCGCCCAGAGGCGCGCGAGGCCATGCGGCTCGAGGACGAGGAACAGCACGATCAGCGAGCCGAAGATCATGAACTCGACGTTCGCCGCCATCGCCGTCGACAGCGGCACGCCGATCTTCCTGGGGATCTGGTTGAGCGCGATCGGCAGCACGACGATGAACGCCGCACCGAGGTAGGAGCCAAGGATCGACCCCATGCCGCCGATGATGATCATGAAGAGCAGCGAGAACGACAGGTTGAGGTCGAACGCGAGCGGCTCCCATGAGCCGAGTTGCAGGAAGCCCCACAGCGCGCCCGCGACGCCGCAATAGAACGAGCTCACGCCGAACGCGGTGAGCTTCGCATAGACAGGCCGGATGCCGATCACCTCGGCGGCGACATCCATGTCCCGTGTCGCCATCCATGCCCGGCCGAGATGGCCGCGCGTCAGGTTCTTCGCGATCAGCGTGAACACGATGAGGACGCCGAGCAGGAACAGGTACTTGTCGCGCGGCGTGTCGAGCGTCCAGTCGAAGAGGGTGACCGGCGCGGTGGACACCGAACCGGAGTGCGCGTAGTTCGTGAACCACTTGACCCGCGCGAAGATCCAGTCGGTGAAGAACTGCGCGGCGAGCGTTGCGACGGCGAGGTAGAGGCCCTTGATGCGCAGGCTCGGAATGCCGAAGAACATTCCGACGAGTGCCGCGATGAGCCCGGCGAGCACCAGCACGACGAGGAAGTTCAGCATCGGCACGCGCTGCACGAGGTTGTACGCCGCGTATGCACCCCACGCCATGAACGCGGCGTGGCCGATCGAGATCTGCCCGCAGTAGCCGACCAGCAGGTTGAGGCCGATCGCCGCGAGCGTCAGGATCAGGAACGGATTGATGATCGACAGGAACAGGTAGTCGGTCGCGACGAATGGCACGGCGAGGAACGCGAGTGCGATCACGCCCAGCATGAACCAGCGGTCCTGCACGATCGGCAGCAACTGCATGTCGGCGCGATACGTCGACTTGAACTGGCCGTTTTCGCGGAAGAACATGGCCGTCAGTCGCGAAGGAGTGGAGCGAGCGTGGGGCGACGTTTCATACGCGGTCGATCCGCCGCTCGCCGAACAGGCCCTCGGGCCGCACGAGCAGGAACAGGAGCGCGAGCACGTAGGCGAACCAGTTCTCGATGCCGCCGCCCGCCAGATCGAATGCCTTGATGAGCGGCGGTGCGAGAAACACTTCCGCCATCTTCTCGCCGACGCCGATGATGAGGCCGCCGACGATCGCGCCCGGCACCGATTCGAAGCCGCCGAGGATCACGACGGGCAGCGCCTTCAGCGCGACCTGCGAGATCGAGAACTGGACGCCGAGCTTGCCGCCCCAGATGACGCCGCCGACGATCGCGACGATCCCCGCGACCGACCAGACGATCACCCAGATGCGATTGAGCGGAATGCCGATCGACTGCGCGGCCTGGTGATCGTCGGCGACCGCACGCAATGCGCGACCCGTCGCCGTGCGCCGGAAAAAGACGGCGAGCGCGCCGACGAGCAGCACGGCCGCAAGCGCCGCGGCGATGTCGTCGCGGTTCACGAGCACGCCGCCCTCGAACACCTTGCCGAGCACCATCATCGGCTCGCGGGGGATGCCGAGATTGATCTCGTAGATGTCGCTGCCCCAGACCGCCTGCCCGAAGCCGTTCAGGAAGAACGTGATGCCGAGTGTCGCCATCAGCAGCACGACGCCTTCCTGGTTGACGAGCGGGCGCAGCACGATGCGCTCGACGATGAACGCGAGCATCACCATGATCGCGACCGTCGCGAGCACGGCGGCCCAGACCGGCATTCTCTCGGCGAGGCGCGCGACGGCGAGCGCTGCGAACAGCACCATCGCGCCCTGCGCGAAGTTGAATACGCCCGACGCCTTGAAGATCAGCACGAAGCCCAGCGCGACGAGCGAATAGAGCACGCCGGTCATGAGGCCGCCGATCAGCACCTCGACCCAGAAGCCGGGCGCCGTTTCGCCGGTCGCGAGCGGCGCAACGAGACCGGCGGCAAGCAGGACGCCGAGAATCGCGACGGGCGCGTAGCGCGGAATCGACATCAGTGCGTCGTTCCGAGATACGCGTCGATCACCGCCTTGTCATGCCGCACCTCGTCGGGCGTGCCGTCGCCGATCTTCCTGCCGTAATCGAGGACGACGACGCGATCCGAAATGTCCATGACGACGCTCATGTCGTGCTCGATCAACACGATCGTCGTGCCGTACTGCTCGTTAACGTCGAGCACGAAGCGGCACATGTCCTGCTTTTCCTCGACGTTCATGCCGGCCATCGGCTCGTCGAGTAGCAGCACGTCGGGCTCGGATGCGAGCGCGCGCCCGAGGTCGACGCGCTTCTGCAAGCCGTACGGCAGGCGGCCCACCGGCGTCTTGCGATGGGCCTGGATCTCGAGGAAGTCGATGATCCGCTCGACCGCTTCGCGATGGCGGATCTCCTCGCGCTCGGCCGGACCGATGCGCAACGCTTGCGCGAGGATGCCCGCCTTCATCCGCAGGTTGCGTCCGGTCAGGATGTTGTCGACGACGGTCATGCCCTTGAAGAGCGCGAGATTCTGGAACGTGCGCGCGATGCCCATCGACGCTGCGCGATGCGGCGTCATCAGGTCGAACGTCCGGTCGCGGAAGCGAATGGTTCCCTGCTGCGGCTGGTAGACGCCGTTGATGACGTTCAGCATCGAGCTCTTGCCGGCGCCGTTCGGGCCGATGATCGCGAGCACCTCGTGCTCGCGTACTTCGAACGACACGTCCGAGATGGCCTTGACGCCGCCGAAGCGCAGCGAGACGTGCTCGACGGCGAGGATCACCGGCCCGATGCGGTGCCTCGATGCCGGCGCTTCGTGCTCGACGGTCGCGCGCGGTTCGGCCTGAACGGGGATCGACGCCATCGAGCGGTCAGTGGCGACGGGCCGCCCCGAGCCACTGACTCCGCCCCCTCGGGGGCAGCGAGCGAAGCGAGCGTGGGGGTTGTGTCATCTCATGCGGCCTTCGCCGGCTGCGCGGGGAGCACTTTCGCGTCCTCGATGCGCAGGTCCGCCGACACGATACCGCTTCGTCCATCCTCGAACTTGACCTGCGTATCAACGTGCTGAAGCTTGCGGCCCTCGTAGAGCGCGTCGACGAGCGCTGCGTACTTCTCGGCGATGAAGCGGCGGCGCACCTTGCGCGTGCGCGTGAGCTCGTCGTCGTCGGGGTCGAGTTCCTTGTGCAGGATCAGGAAGCGGCGTACCTGCGAATCGGCGAGCCCCGTCTCGGTTGCCAGATCGGCATTCACCTGCTCGACGCAGCCGCGCACGAGGTCGTACACCTCGGGCTTCGACGCAAGATCGGCGTAGCCCGAGTACGGAATGCCGCGCCGCTCGGCCCAGTTGCCCACCGAGCCCATGTCGATATTCAGGAACGCGCAGACGTAGTCGCGACCGTTGCCGAAGGCGACGGCCTCCTTCACGTGCGGGAAGAACTTGAGCTTGTTCTCGAGGTAGTTCGGCGCGAAGATCGCGCCGCCGGCGAGCCTGCCCACGTCCTTCGCGCGATCGATGATCTTCACGTGGCCTCCGGCGTCGATCAGCCCGGCGTCTCCCGTGTGGAACCAGCCGTCGGCATCGATCGAGTCGGCGGTCGCGGTCGGCTGCTTGTAGTACTCCTTCAGCAGCATCGGCCCGCGCAGCAGCACCTCGCCGCTGTCGTCGATCTTCAATTCGACGCCCGGCGCCGGCGGACCGACGGTTTCGAGGCGCACCGCGCCGTTGGGCTGCAGGCAGCCGTAGGCGCAGGTCTCGGTCAGTCCGTAGAGCTGCTTCAGGTTGATGCCGATCGATCGGTAGAAACGGAAGAGATCCGGTCCGATCGCAGCGCCCGCCGTATATGCGACGCGAAGCCGCGACATGCCGAGCATGTTGCGCAGCGGCCCGTAGATCATCAGGTCGCCGGCGGCGTAGCGGACGCGATCGAGCAGCGGCACGCGCTTGCCTTCGAGAATCTGCGCACCGCAACGTTTCGCGACGCGCATGCACTGCGCGTAGAGCCACTGCTTCACGCGGCTCGCATCCTCCATCCGGATCGTCACCTGCGTCAGCATGTTCTCGAAGATCCGCGGCGGCGCGAAGTAGTAGGTGGGACCGATCTCGCGCATGTCGGTCAGCACGGTGTCGGCCGACTCGGGGCAGTTGATCGTGAAGCCGGCGATCAACGACTGCACGTAGGAAAAGAGATGGTCGCCGACCCACGCCATCGGCAGATACGACAGCATGCTGTCGGCCGCGGTGAGCGCGTCGAGTTCCGCCGCGCCGCCGCCTGCGACGATGAACGCCTGGTGCGTGTGACAGACGCCCTTCGGCTTGCCGGTCGTCCCGGACGTATAGAGCATCACGCAGACATCGCCGGCGCGTCCTTTCTCGACCTCCGCGTCGAAGAAGCCCGGATTTGCGGCGTCGTACTCGCGGCCCAGTGCCTGCAGTTGCGCAATCGATACCAGGCCTTCGTAATTGCGGAGCCCCCGCGGATCGTCGTAATAGATGTAGGCCAGCGTCGAAACCTTTGCCTTGGCTTCGAGCAGCTTGTCGACTTGTTCCTGGTCCTCGACGGCCGCGTACGCGATCTCGGCGTCGTTCAGGACGTAGCTGAATTCGCCGGCCGGCGCGTCCTGGTACATCGGCACCGGGATGCCGCCCAGCGCCTGCGCAGCGGCCATTGCCCAATACAGGCGCGGCCGGTTGTCGCCGATGATCGCGAGATGCATGCCGCGCCGGAATCCCTGCGCCGCGAGCCCGCACGCGAGCGCACGCACCTCGTCGGCGGCCTGGCGCCAGGTCCAGGTCTGCCAGATGCCGAGATCCTTCTCCCGCACTGCCGGGTGATCGCCGCGCTCCGCCGCATTGCGCAGCAGAAGCCGCGGAAAGGTGTCGAGCGCGCTCGTGATCGTCTCCTCGCGCAGGGCTCTCGAATCGTCGCGCTTCTTGCGGCGCGCTTTCGCGTTTCCGATTCTATAGGAACCTGCCGCGATTCGCGCGTCGCGTCCGGCCTTCGGTTGACGGTTGCATGCAGAAGGCGTAAAACAAACGGTTGTTTGGTATAGGACGGTTTCGATGGAGAGCACTGCCCGCGCGCCGCGCGCCGACAACCGGCTGCCGCAGCTCCTCGATTGCGCCGCGCGCCTCTTCGGCGAGCGCGGCTTTCACGGCACGACGATCCGCGACATCGTGCGCGGCGTCGACATGCTGCCCGGTTCGCTCTACTACCATTTCGCGGCGAAGGAGCAGCTGCTGGCCGCGGTGTACGCGGAAGGCGTCGCCCGCATCACCGAGCGGGTGCAGGCGGCGATCGCCAGGCGCAGCGACCCGTGGCAGCGACTGACGGCCGCGTGCATCGCCCATCTGGAGGCGCTCCTCGACGAGGGCGACTATGCGCAGGTGGTGATTCGCGTCCGGCCGGGCGACGTTCCCGAAGCCGCTGCGCAGTTGACGGGGCTTCGCGATCGTTACGAGAGCCTTTTCGTCGAGCTGATCGATGCGCTGCCGCTGCGGCCAAACGTCGATCGGCGGACCTTGCGGCTCATGCTGCTCGGCGCGCTCAACTGGTCGCAGACCTGGTATCGGCGTGGCCGCGACGATCCGCGCGTCATCGCCCGTCATTTCGTCGCGTTGCTGCGCCGCCCTACTGAAAGCCCGGCTGAATGAACATCGTTCCCAAGGTGCTCGTCACCAAGATCGGCCTCGACGGCCACGATCGCGGCAGCCGCGTCGTCGCCGCGCATTTGCGCGACGCCGGGATGGAGGTCATCTATACCCCGCCGTGGCAGGCGATCGACGCCGTCGTGAAGCTCGCGATCGAGGAGGACGTCGACGTGATCGGTATCTCGTCGCTCGCGACCGATCACCGGATCGTGCCGAAATTGCTGCGGGCACTGAAGGAGGCCGGCCTCGACGGCGTCGCGGTGATCGTCGGCGGGATCGTCCCCGATGCAGACGAAGCGATGCTGATCGAAGCGGGCGTTGCGCGGGTTTTCCATCCCGGTTCGTCGCTCGACGACATCGCCGAATACATCCGCTCGATCGTGCCCGCGCTCCGCCGCGTACGAAGCATCGATTGGAAGGAGGAGGCCGACGCATGAACAAGCCGCTCGACCCCGCCACGCTGTCGCCTGCCGTTACGGGCGAGCGCTGGCGCCGCGAATATGCCGAGCAGATCGGTGACGACCGCGCATCCGAGAATCGCTCGGGCATCGCGATCAAGGCGCTCTATACGAACGACGACTGGAACGCCTCGCGTTACGACGCGGACCTCGGTTATCCCGGGCAGGAGCCGTACACGCGCGGCATTTACGCGACGATGCATCGCGGGCGCACATGGACGCAGCGCCAGCTGATCGGCCTCGGCACGCCCGCCGAATACAACGCACGCCTTCGGTCGCTGATCGAGCACGGCGCGACGGCGATTTCGCTCATTCCCTGCAACTCGGTGTTCCGCGGCTACGACATGGACGAGGTCGACGCGGAGCTCCTCGGCACCTGCGGCGTCGTCGTCAACAGTGCCGACCACATGGATACGTGCCTCGACGGCGTCGACATCGCGCGCATGTCGTGCGCGATGAATGATCCGTCGCCGTTCACGCTGCTCGCGTTCCTGCTCGCCGTCGCGAAGCGCCGCGGCGTGCCGTTCGCATCGATCACCGGGACGTCGAACCAGAGCGACTACCTGTCGCACTACGTCGCGAACCACATGTTCTTTCGCATCGCGCTGCCCGGGGCGCGACGTATCCTCGCCGACCACATCGACTTCTGCACGCGCAACGTGCCGCGCTGGAATCCCATGTCGGTGGTCGGCCAGCACATGCAGCAGGCGGGCGCTACGCCGGCGCAGGCGATGGCGTTCACGCTCGCGACGGCGCTGCAGAATGCCGACGACTGCGTGGCGCGCGGAATGGATCCGAAGACGTTCCTGCCGCGCTTCACGTTCTTTTTCGACATCTCGGTGAGCTTCTTCGAGGAAGTCGCGAAGTTCCGTGCCGCGCGTAGGCTGTGGCCGCGGCTGCTGCGCGAGCGCTACGGCGTCGACGACCCGAAGAGCCTGCGCTTCAAGTTCCATGCGCAGACGTCAGGCGTCGATCTCACGCGGCAGCAACCGCTGAACAACATCGCGCGCGTAACCGTGCAGGCGATGGCGGGCATCTTCGGTGGCCTGCAGTCGCTGCACACCGACGCCTACGACGAGGTGTTGTCGTGCCCGACCGAGTTCGGCGCGCGCATTGCGGTGTCGACGCAGAACATTCTGCGCGAGGAGGCGCATCTCACCGACGTGATCGACCCGCTCGGCGGAAGCTACTACGTCGAGACGCTGACCGGGCAGATGGAGGACGAGATCCTGCGCAACCTCGCGACCGTGCAGGACGCCGGCGGCATGTATGCGGCGGTCGAGAGCGGTCTCGTCCAACGACTGATCGGCGAATCCGCGCGACGCTTCCAGGCGAAGGTCGAAAGCGGCGAGGAGACGATCGTCGGCGTGAACGCGTATCGGGTCGACGAGACGGCGAACGACCGTCCCGCGGTGCAGGGCGTCGACGACGATGCAGTGCGCGGGCATCTCGCGGCGTTCGCCGCGTGGAAAGCGGCGCGCTCGCAGGTGGCGGTCACGAAGGCGCTCGACGACCTCGCACGTGCCGCGAATGCGCCTCGCGCGAACGTGTTCGAGCACGTGGTCGTCGCGGCCGAGGCGGGCTGCACGCATGGCGAGATCTGCGCGACGCTGCGCCGCGAGCTGGGCTTCGGCCACGTGCAGGCGATGGTGTGAAACATCCCCCCACGCTCGCTTCGCTCGCTGCCCCCCGGGGGGCGAGTCAGTCGGTCGGGGCGGCCCTTCCCGACTGACGTACCTGGATGCTCGCTTGATCTGCAGATGAACGATCATCCGCCGCTCGCGCGTCTTCTTGCCGGCGACCGGCGCGCGGTCGCACAGGCGATCAGCGCGGTCGAGAACGACGCACCGGGCGCGGCGGACCTCGAGCGCGCGCTCGCACCGCACGTCGGACGTGCCCGCGTGATCGGCATCACGGGTCCGCCGGGCGCCGGCAAGTCGACGCTCGTCAATGCGCTGATCGGCGAGGTCGTCGGGCGCGATCTGCAGGTCGGCGTCGTTGCGGTCGATCCGTCGAGCCCGCTCACCGGCGGCGCGGTGCTGGGCGATCGCGCGCGCATGAGCGATCACGGAGCGCACGAGCGCGTCTTCATCCGGTCGCTGTCGACACGCGGGCATGCGGGCGGGCTCGCGCGGCGCACCGATCGCATCGTCGACGTGCTCGACGCCACCGGGTTCGATGTCGTCATCGTCGAGACCGTGGGTGCCGGTCAATCGGAAGTGGCGATCGCCGACATCGCCGATGCGTGCGTGGTCGTCTGCCCTCCCGGCCTCGGCGATGCGCTGCAGGCGATCAAGGCCGGCATCCTCGAGATCGCCGATATCCTCGTCGTCAGCAAGGCCGACCTGCCCGGCGCCGACGCGACGTGGCGCGATCTCGCCGACATGCTCCGGCTGCGCCGCGACGAGCGCAGCGTGCCGGTGATCAAGACGGTCGCCACGCGCGGCGAGGGCATCGCGAAGCTCGCCGACGCGGCGCTTGCGCGCACAGACGAGCGCGGTCACGGGCAACGCCTGGACAGGCGGCGCGATCGAAACGCCCATGCCGATCGCGTCTTGCGCCTCGCAGCGCGCGACCCCTTCATTCGCGCCCTCGGCATCGACTGCATCGACGGTGGCGATGGACGCGCCACAACGCGGCTTCGCATTGCCGCCCATCATGTGAACTTCAACGGCGGCTGCCACGGCGGCGTCATCTTCGCTCTCGCCGACGCCGCGTTCGGCCTCGCCTCCAATTCGCACGGCGCGCTC
>JAICLP010000435.1 GCA_025925475.1 Burkholderiales bacterium
ACGCCGATCTCGCGCACGCCCGGCAACGCTCCGAGCTTGGCGATGCGAAGCTTCACCGATTGTGCGCCGAACTCGTCCAGCACGATCGACGCGATCGCTTCGGCAAAGCGCTCGAGCAGCGCATGCCGATGATCGGCGGCGAACGCGCGAAGCCGGGTGACGACCGCCGCATAATCGATCGCGTCGGCGAGTTCGCCCGTTTCGAACGGACGCGACGACGGCAGGCCGATGTCGAGATCGACGCGGATCGTCTGCGGCAGTTCCCGTTCCCACGCGTAGACGCCGACCTTCGTTTCGAGGCGAAGGTCGTGGATGAAGATGGTGTTCATCGGGCGTCGCTCCGGCAAGGACGGCGGCAGCCAGCAGGATAGAATCGCGTCCAATCTTACCGAAAGCGCAAAACGCTCCCGTGATCGCAGCGTTTCTCCTGATCGTCGGTGCGTACCTGATCGGATCGGTGTCCTTCGCGGTCGTCGTCAGTCGCGCGTTCGGCCTGCCCGATCCGCACGAATACGGCTCCGGCAACCCGGGTGCCACGAACGTGCTGCGCACGGGTCATCGGGCCGCGGCGCTGCTGACGCTGCTCGGCGATGGCGCCAAGGGCTTCGTCGCCGTCTTCGCCGCGAAGCAGATCGCCCCGCTCGCGGGCGCGGCCGACTTCGTCGTCGCCGCAGTGGCGCTCGCCGTGTTCCTCGGCCATCTCTACCCGGTGTTCCACCGCTTTGCGGGCGGCAAGGGCGTCTCGACCGCCGCGGGAATCGTGTTCGCGCTGCATTGGCCGCTCGGCGTCGCGCTCATCGCGGTCTGGCTCGTCATGGCGTTCGGCTTCAAGATCAGCTCGCTCGCCGCACTGACCACAACGGTGTTGCTGCCGCTCGGACTCTTCTATTCGCTGGGCCCTCGCCCCGAAGCCGCCGCCGGCATCGTCATCGCCGCGCTGCTCTTCTGGCGCCATCGCACCAACATCCGGCAATTGATCGCCGGGCGCGAACGCACCATCGGGCAGTAGATGTGATTTTCCCACGCTGGCGGCTTCGCCGCTGCGCTACCCCCCGGGGGTGGAATTCGCCGCTCGGGGCGGCCCTTCGCGCTCATGATGGGCCGGTTGCCTCTACCGTGCGCAGCTCCCAGCGCGGCGTAACCGAGAAGCCGTACTCGCGGCGCGCATCGCGAACGTGCATCGCCGCCGCCATCGCGATCATCGCGCCGTTGTCGGTGCAATAGCGCGGCTCGGGAAACCAGGCCCGGGCGCCGCGCGCCTGCAGCGCCTGCGTCAGTCGCGCGCGCAATGTGCGGTTCGCGCCGACGCCACCTGCGACGACGAGCGACGACAGGCCCGTGACCTCGAGGGCGCAAAGCGACTTGGCGACGAGCACGTCGACGACCGCTGCCTGGAACGCCGCCGCGATGTCGGCCTTCGTCGATTCAGGCAATAGCGCCGCATCGCCGCCGCCCGCCGCTTCGCGCGCGCGCAGCGCGACCGCCGTCTTCAGGCCGGAAAAGCTGACGTCGAGATCGCCCGAATCGATCATCGGCCGCGGCAGCGCGATCGCGTCGGGATTGCCCCGCTCGGCCAATGCCGCGAGCGCGGGGCCGCCCGGATAGGCGAGCCCGAGCAGCTTCGCGGTCTTGTCGAACGCTTCGCCCGCCGCGTCGTCCTGCGTGTCGCCGAGCAGCGCGTAGTCGCCGACGGCGCGCACCGAGAAGAACTGCGTGTGGCCGCCGGAGACGAGCAGCGCGACGAATGGAAACGTCGGCGCCGCATCAGAGAGCAGCGGCGACAGCAGGTGACCTTCGAGATGGTGAATGCCGAGCACCGGCTTGCCGAGCGCGAAGCCGAGCGCGTTCGCGATGCTTGCGCCGACGAGCAATGCGCCCGCG
>JAICLP010000077.1 GCA_025925475.1 Burkholderiales bacterium
CGCGGCTCTCGTCCGCTATAATTTCGCGTTCGCCGCGGGGGTATAGCTCAGCTGGGAGAGCGCTTGCATGGCATGCAAGAGGTCAGCGGTTCGATCCCGCTTACCTCCACCACCGACTTGTCGCAGCGCCCGGCGTAGCGGCTGCGATCGCCTCACAGGTCCCCATCGTCTAGAGGCCTAGGACATCGCCCTTTCACGGCGGTAACAGGGGTTCGAATCCCCTTGGGGACGCCAATAAAAACAGCCATATACGACAGATTCCTAGACTTCAGGCGAAAATCGTATCGCAGCCTCGACCAAGCTTCACTTCTGGAGCGACCCCATTCCGGCCGCGTCCCACATCCGTACCACATCTGTCGCGACGCTCATCGATTACGGACATCAGGAACGACGAACGTCGCTCCACGTAATCGGCGTAGCATGGCGGCGTGCCGAACGACGCCGAAAGCATCTGAAGCATGAACAGTTCGTTTCGACCGAGCGCGGCGACAACGCCGCGTAATCCTCCCCTGCTTGCGACCGATGCGCCCGGCGGCGAAGGAGGCAGCATCGATACAGGCACCCCCTCCCGGATGCCGACGCGCCGGGCTACGCTTCTGCTTGTCGACGATGACCGCGACTTCGTTGCGTCGCTCGAGATGCTGCTGCCAACGCTCGGTTACACAGTAATTCCTGCCCATTCGGTTCGCGAAGCGCTCGACGTGCTCGACACGTCGACCGTCGACGTCGTCGTCTCCGACATCCGCATGCCCGACGTGGACGGCCTCGATCTGATTCGCGTTCTGCGGCATCGCTTCCCTCGTTTGCCGACGGTGTTGCTGACCGGCGCGCCGCCTACCGACGACGACGTGATTCCGCGCGAAGCGAAGCGGGTTCTGCTGAAGCCCGTTGCCATCGAAGAGCTGCAACGCACGATCGCGGACCTGCTGAACGCCCGCGTTCCATAAGTTCATCATTGCCGCCCCGGTTTCCCCCGGGACGCCGCACCCCATTCTAGAACTGCAATGATCAAGTGCTGTGCACACGTTGCTGGTTGTCTCCTGCTATCGACGATTTTTGCTCCGTCTGCAATTGCTTCCGACGATTCGAGGCTATGCCCTGCGGCGGAAATAACTTCAACGGACCCTCCGGTATACCTCCAGTTCGATGACGCTTCCCGCGCGCTTTACACCCTCGATACCACTCAGGACGCGAATTACAACTACGTCGTCACGCGTCACGACGTGTCGAATGCTGAATTGGCCTCGCTTTGTGAGGCGGGGCTGGACGTACGCGCCTTGCCCAATTTGGCGAATGAAAGCTACTTCCCCGAGGCCGTGGAGTTCTACAACGAGGCATTGAACCACTATTTCGTAACGGCCGATGCACAGGAAATCAGCGACCTCGACAGCGGCAAGCACCCGGGGTGGAAGCGTACCGGTGAGCGCTTCCACGTTTACGTGCAGGACCCAACCCCGTTATCGGGCCAATTCGATTTGGCCGCGGTCTGCCGCTATTACGGTCTCCCTGCCTTCGGTCTCGATACTCACTTTTATTCTGCCTTCGACAGCGAGTGTGATGCCGTCGCCACGAACTGGCCCGACCGTTGGATCGCGGAAACGCGCGATGCTTTCGCCGTACATCTGCCCGATCCTGTTGACGGGAGTTGTCCGCCGGACACGACGCCCCTCTACCGTCTCTACAACCGCCGAGCAGACGTGAATCACCGATACACCACTTCGCTTTCGATTCGCTATGAAATGATGGCCGAGGCATGGATACCGGAAGGTTCAGGACCGCTGGGTGTTGCGATGTGCGTCAGGCCAAGCTGACCAACCCGATATGAGGTATTGCGGATCGCGACATCTCCGGGACCAGGCAATACCTCGAGTGCCGCTTGCGAGCCGAACCTTGCATCAAGCTGACATTCGCTTGACGGGGTGACCAAAAAGCGACACTCGCCGGGGTGTTCTTCAATCGGAGTCGCGCGTATTGCTCGGTTCGCCGCCGAGTCGCTCAAAATGACGGCGCATGGAAACGTCTCGAGCGGTAAAAGTCGCTGTCACGGTCGGCGTGCTGCTGGCGGGTGCATGGATATGGCGCACCGACCGCCTCTGCCGACAGGAGATCCGACATCGGTTTGGCGACGTCAAGACGATCAAGCACGCATTCGCCGCTGATCTGTACCAATTCGTGCCGCCGTCCTGGAAAGCCATATGGCATCCCGGAATGGCGTATCCGATGGCGGTCACGTGTTGGGCGGGCCTTGACGGCGTGTCGGAATTCGAGCGGCGTTGAGCGCCGCTTTCCTTGTCACTTAAGCCAAGACCAAAAGCAGGTGCGGGTCTTCGTTTCGCCAACGTGTCCGATGGGCACGGGCCGCTGCGTCGCTATACGGTCGGCTCCCGCTTGAATCGAGCGGCAAATAAGCCGCCTCGTCAATCCCGTCGCGCCTTTGCCCGCCTGTGTGACGCCGTCCCGCTTTGTCGACGATCGCGCGCACTCGCCTGGGCGATCACGTCCTTTGCGACGAGGCCGCACTCGCGTGCGATCGCATTCGCCTCCATGTCGGTGACCTCGCCCCAGGATTTTCCTGAATGCGGCGTTACGTTATGGCGCGCGAGCACTTGCCGGGCGAGCGGGGCCGCCATTCGCTTCAACTCGGGCGGCAAGGCCACGAGCAGCAGGTCGATGACGACAGCGGGCACTGTCGTGGTCGGCTTGAAGCCTTGCTCATCAGGCATGAGTCGAACCGACCGTCTGTGCGCGCGCTCTTGGGAGGGCGGACCGGGGGGCATTGAAGCGATACCGATGCGGCGCGATTAAGCCACGAAACCGACGCTCGTGCTACCCCCTTGGCGGGCGCGATTCAGGTAAGGCGCTTCCCGCGCGACTAGAGCGCCGGTTCTTCGACGAGCATGCGTGCGGGTGGTCATCCAATTGCGGCGGCAGCGCGAGCCACGCGCGAATCAAGTAGCGGGCGTTGTTTTCAAAGCGGCGGGGACTTATGATCGCGCAGAGGTGCGCGAACCGACGTGGGTGAAGGGCGGAAAGGATCGCGCGGCTTCCGGATGGAGGGCCTCCGTGTCTCTCTTCGGCGATCGTGGGCGCATTCTCAGCCATGACGAAGCAAGGCTGATCCGCAGGGTCTTCAAGACCACGGCGTTACCTCCGCTGTCACAGATCCGCATCCGGGACGGCACGTCGCCTACCGGGACGGCGATCACGATTCCCCTGGACGGCCTGTACAACATAATGGTTGGACAGGATTTCTTCGTCGATCTCTCGCGTCCCGAGCGCTTTTCCAGACCGCGCACCCTCGTTCACGAGATGACGCACGTGTGGCAGTACTTTCACGGCACGCTGTCGCGGCATCATGGAATAAAGGCGCACAGCTGGCGTTGGGTCGTGGGCAAGCTCGGGTACCCCGACGAAGATTATCTCTACGAGTACGACATCCTGACCGACTCGTGGAACGACATGGGCTTCGAGGGCCAGGCGCAACTCGTCGAGGAATGGTACAAAGACGGCGAAAAAGGCGAGGACGGAGACAAGCGATTCTGCTTCATCAACAGGGTGCTCTACCAGGGAAAGGTCGAGGCACGTTCGAAAAACATCATCGATCTTTGTGACCACGACTTTTACGGTCCTGTGCCGGGTCCCGATCCCGGCCCCATTCGCGTGACGCGGAAGGACGATTCGTTCGTGATCGTCCTGGACGGGGATGTCCTGTTCGATTTCGACAAGTCCGATCTCAAGCCGGCGTCAGGGCCGGTGCTCGACAGAGCGGCGCAGACGGTCAAATCGGTCTGGCGCAACGGATCGATAGTGCCCGTGAATGGTTATACCGACGGTGTCGGGAGCGACGACTACAACAACGGGCTCTCCGAGCGGCGGGCGCAGGCCGTCGCGCACGCGTTGGTCAAGCGTGGCCTGCCGATTTCGGTGATGAGACCGCGAGGATTCGGGAAGGCAAACCCGGTGGCGTCGAACAATGACTCGGCAGGACGCGCCAGGAACCGCCGGGTCGAAATTTACGTTCTCAGGCCTTAGTCACGGCGTCAGATCTTCGGCCGCAACAACGGGCTGACCTCGCATTTCGTGAGATCGCCGGCGCAACGAAGCTTGTTGGCTCCGCCAACAATGCGCATGGCGACGAATTTACTGACCGGGGAATAGAGGTGCGCGCACCAGGGTGCAGACGCCGACGGAGGCTCCGCCTGCCCATTGCGCCTTTGCCTCCGACGCTCGATGACCGTTCGGTCAACGCGGTAGAACGGACAGACCGCCATCGCTTACGTCGAGTCCAAGGTTGCGGCACTCTCCTCGAGAGTCGACCGCTCGACACCGCAGACGGTTCACATGGATGGACGGAAATCGACGCGCATGCCGTACCGCGCGATGCGTCCGGTATGCCTCTCTGCTATGCGGCTAGCTTGGCGCGATCGGCGACCCGCCGCCAGAAGGCACTGGTCGAAGTTGCTTTCGACGTTGCGGGTGTTGCTGTCGATTCGTCGGCGCGATTGGCCGCATCTTCGCCGCGCAACTGCTGGTTGACACTGACTCGCGCGATTTCCCTGAGCATCGTTCCGAGATCACGGTCCACGGCAGCCTCCTTGTCGTCGATCGCATCATCGCGTCCGGTGCCCGGTGCAGCCTAGCGGTGATCACCTCAATATTTTGTAGGACGAAGGCGTCTTGCAGCACTAGCTGTGGATGCTTCGCAACTAGCGCTGCACGCCGCCGAGCGTGCCGGAAACCTGGCACGCGTTGTTCTGGCCGATGAAGCGGCCGGTCATGCCGGGAGACGTTCGTTCGAGCTCGTACAGCGTCATCGTCCCGTTGGTGCCGTACGAGCACGCGTAATTCGCGTCGACGGTGCCCATGTGCCCGAGCTGGCTGTAATTACCGGTGACCGTGCAGGTGCCGAAATTCGAATTGAGCGTGAGCGTGAAGGTGTTGTTCGCAGGATGGTCGATCGTGAATGCGCCGAATTCCTCGACGTGGCCGTTGTCGCTTGCATTCGCGCACTGCGATTGATCGTAGACGAGCCCTCCGTAGTAGCTGCCGGTGAAATCCTCGTACGCCCATAGTTGCCGCTGGATCGATTTGGTCACGATGACCCCATCGACGCTATAGGTGAGCGTCGCGAAGTCGGTGCTGCTCGCGTCGAACTGCAGCGTGCCGACCTTGCGCACGAACACCGCCGTGGGATCGAAGAACGCGCCGAACCACGGCCCGCTCGTCACGTTCAGATCACCGGAAAACAGGAGCCGGCCCGATTGCGGCTGGTAATGCACAGCGGCGGTGTACCACGTGGGGCGGCCGTCGGAACCGTAGACGAACAGATCGATGAACAGGATGTCCGCTTGCTGGAGGATCGACGCACCCCAGCCCGATTCGGTCGGGTCCCACCATTGGTCGCTGAAATTGGTGCCCGACGACGCGCGTGCCGAGAAGGCGAGCGAGCAAAAGGCGAGGGCGGCAAGCAGCAGGCGAAGTCGGTGCATCGTCGTCTCCACGAAAGGTTCGCGTGTAGTCTCTATCGGCACGATCTTTCGCATAGCCGCGTGGGTGCAGCCATCGGCCCTGCGCGCACGTGCCTGTCGGGCTTCGTCCTACGCCACGGCACTCCAGTCGCTCAAGACTTGGGCGCCGCGGGTACGTCCGGTGCGCTGGTTACGCGCGCTCCCGCTTCCTCCAGCGGTGCGACGAAATTCACGAGCCGCGGCAAGAGCTTGCCCGCGCGGCCCGCGCTCGGATCGAACTCGTACGAGGTGACCGAGCAGTTCGGCACGTCGGTGCCGCGGTCGATCTCCATGATCTGCTGCTCGTCCATCCGCTCGAGCAGATAGCGCAGGCAGTTGACGATCACCTGATGCGCGACGATCAGCACGCGCCGCTGCCGATATTCGCGCGTCAGCGTATCGAGCACGCTGCGCAGCCGCAGCAGCACGTCGCACCAGCTTTCTCCGCCGGGAGGACGGAAATAGAACTTGCCGACGTGCGCGCGCTGCTTGGAGAGCTCGGGATATTTCTGCCGGATGCCGACCTTCGTCAACCGGTCGAGCACGCCGAATTCCTTTTCGCGGAGTCGCTCGTCGCGTTGCATCGTCACCGCGGACGTATCGATGTCGGCCGTGTCGAGAAGAATCCGCGAGGTTTGCACGGCGCGCACGTACGGCGAGCAGAGCACGACGTTCGGCTGGGAAGAAGGCTTCATCTGGCCGAACCAGCGGCCGAGCGCGGCCGCCTGCCGCTCGCCGAGTGCCGACAGCGGCGTATCCATGTCGCGCGTCTCTATGTCGATCCACGGGTGCGCCGCCGCTTCGGCGGCTTCGCGCGCGACGTTGCCCGCGCTCTGGCCGTGCCGCACGACCCACAGCAGTTGCGGCCACTTCTGCTCGGGCATCGGCGCGCCCGCCACCGGATCAGGCGCGCTTGCGCCGCGCCGCCGGCTTCTTCGCCGCGGTTGCCTTGTGAGCGGTCGACGACTTGCGCGCACGCGTCGCAGCGCGCGCTACCGGCGCTTCTTCTTCGTCGCTGTTCGCCGCTTCCTCACTTCGCTTCGCAGCACGTTGCGGTGTCCCGCGGCTCGTCTTGTCGATGCTGCGCTTCAGGAGCTCCATCAGGTCGATCACCTGCGCCGAGCGCGGTTCGGTACCCTCGGCTTCAGGCTTCGTGAGGACGTGCGTCTCGCCGCGCTTCACCTTCTCCTCGATGCGCTGCATGAGATCCTCGTTGTAGGTGTCCTCGAACTCGGCCGGATCGAAGTCGCCCGACATGTCGGCGATCAGCTTTTGCGCGAGATCGAGCTCCTTCGGCGTGACGCCCGTGCTCTTGAGCGACATCGGGGGAAAGTCGAATTCCTTCTCCTTGCGCAGCTCGTTCGCGTAACGCAGCGTGATCATCATCAGTGCCTCGCCGACCGGCATCACCGCGGCAAGATGATGCGTCGTGCGGATCACGACCTGTCCGACGCCGACCTTGTTCGTCGAGCGCATGGTTTCGCGCAACAGCGAATAGACCTTCTGCGCGCGCTCGCCGGGAACGAGGTAATACGGCGTCTCGAAGTACTGCGGCGGAATGCTCTTCGCGTCGACGAACGTCGAGATCTCGACCGACTTCGCCTGCTGCACGTTCGCGCGCCGGAAGTCCTCGTCGCTCATCACGACGTACTGGTCCTTCTCGTACTCGTAGCCTTTGACGATGTCGTTCCACGGCACTTCCTTGCCCGTCGTCTTGTTGTAGCGCTTGTAACCGACCGGGGCAAAATCGCGCTTGTCGAGCATCGAAAACGACAGCGAATGCGATTCCGACGCGGGGAACAGCTCCACGGGAACGGTGACGAGTCCGAAGCTGATCGTGCCTTTCCAGATTGCCCTCGCCATGTCTATCTCCTCGTCTTCGTCGCGTCGACCTGCGCGAGCATCGCATCGGTCAGCGTTTGCCGAACGCGCGCAAGCCGCGCCCAGGGATCGCGCTTGCGCTTCGCCGCAAGCGCCGGAACGTTGCGGACGTTGAAGTGATCGAAGCGCACGTCATCGCGCTCGAGCTCGGGCCAGTCGATCGGCATCGAGACCGGCGCGTTGGCTTTCGCGCGCACGGAATAGGCGGCCACCGCCGTCGCGCCCTCGACATTGCGCAGGTAGTCGATGAAGATCAAGCCGGTGCGGCGCGACTTCGTGAGCTTCGCCGTGAAGCGGTCGGGAAACGTGCGCACGAGCATTTCGGCGACGCCGCGGCAGAATTCCTTCGCCTCGTCCCAGGTGCGCGTCGGCTCGAGCGGAATGACGACATGCAGGCCCTTGCCGCCGGTCGTCTTGAGGAATGCCTCGAGCTCGAGCGCGTCGAGCAGCTTGCGCAGCACCGTCACCGCATCGACGAGCTTGTCGTAGCCGAGCGCTTCGTCGGGATCGAAGTCGAAGATCAGCCGGTCCGGATAGCCCAGTTTCGGCGTCCGCGAACCCCACGGATGCAACTCGAGCACGCCCATTTGCGCGAGCGCGACGATGGCGCTCACGCTGTTGGCGATCATGTACGGCTTGATCCCGCCGCTGTCGCGAATGTCGATGCGCTCGATATGCTCCGATATCGTTTCGTTCGCGTGCTTCTGATAGAAGCAGGGCTTGTCCCAGCCGTTCGGGCAGCGGACGAGCGTGAGGGGCCGGTCGCGAAGCTGCGGCACGAGCAGATCGCCGACGGCGGCGTAGTAGCGTGCGAGCTCGATCTTCGTGATGCCGGCTTCGGGATACAGCACTTTCGTACCGTTGCTGATCGCGACGCCTTCGACGTCGTTCGCCGGGTCGGTCTGCTTGCTCGTGCGCGACACCGATTTGCGTGTATCAGCGGCCGGTGCCGCGGCGGTCGCCTTGCGCGCACGCTTCTTCGCCGGCTTCGCTGCCACAACGTCGCCTTCCGCTTCGTGAACCGGCCCTTCGCGCACGATCTCGCGCGCACGCTTGTCTTCGCGCAGGCCTTCGAACGACGGATGGCGCAGCGTACCGTCGCGCGTCCATTCGGTGAACGACACTTCGCCGACGAGCGCTGGCTTCACCCAATGCGAGCGTCGCGCTTCGGCGCCGGTCGGCGGATTCACGAACGCTGGCTTGTCGGTCGCGAGCTTCGCGAGGCGCTCGAACAGCGTTGCGAGCATCGCGTCGTTGAAGCCGGTGCCGACCTTGCCGCAGTAGCGGAGACCTGATCCATCGTAGACGCCGAGCAGCAATGCACCGAAGCCCGTGCGCGCGCCCTGCGGATCGGTGTAGCCGCCGATGACGAACTCCTGGCGCAGCCCGCACTTGATCTTCTGCCAGTCGCGTCCGCGGCCGCCGACATAGCGCGAATCGGCGCGCTTCGACACGATGCCCTCGAGACCGACCTTGCACGCCTCGCCGAAGAACGCGTCGCCGTTGCCCTGCACGTGATCGCTGTAGCGGATCAGCGTGCCGTCGCCGGCGAGCTTCGTCAGCAGCGCCTTGCGCGCCGACAGCGGCGCATCGCGCAGATCGTAGCCGTTGAGATAGGGCAGGTCGAACACGCAATAGGCGAGCTTCGCCGACGCGCCGTCCGAGAGCACGTTCTGCAGCGCCTGAAAGCTCGTCTGCCCCTTGGCGTCGAGGACGACGATCTCGCCGTCGATCCAGGCATTCGTGACGGGCAGCCGGCGCAGCGCATCGACGATCGTCGGAAAGCTCGCGGTCCAGTCCTTGCCGTTGCGCGACAGGATCCGGCACTCGTCCTTGGCAACGCGCGACAACATTCGATATCCGTCGAACTTGATTTCGTGCAGCCATTCGTCGCCCGACGGGGGACGATCGACGAGCGTCGCCAGCTCGGCGTCGATCGTCTCGGGGATCGACGCTTTCCGCGCGCCTTTCACCTTGCCGGGCGCAAGCGACGGCTTCGCACGTCGTACCGCGCCACTGCGCACGTTTTCCTCGACCGACTTGTTCGAGTGCCAGACACGATCGGGGTCGGCGGCGATCGCGTCGAGGCTTCGTCCCGATGCGACGCTGTCGGGCTCGGTATCGACGATGCGCGCATCGACGCCCGAGCGCGCATAGGCGTCGTTCTCCTTGATCAGAAGCCAGCTCTTGTCGCCGTTGTACTTGCCACCGTGGCTCTTGACGAGCATCCATCCGCCGTGAAGCTTCTCGCCGTGCAACTCGAACTTGAGCTTGCCCTGGCGATACGACGCCTCGGCGTCGCCGACCGGTTCCCACGTGCCGCGATCCCACAACATCACGGTGCCCGAGCCGTATTGCTTCGGTGGAATGACGCCTTCGAAGCTGCCGTACTCGATCGGATGGTCCTCGACGTGCATCGCGAGGCGCTTGTCGTGGGGATCGAGGCTCGGGCCCTTCGGCACCGCCCAGCTCAGCAGGACGCCATTGAGCTCGAGCCGGAAGTCGTAATGCAAATGGCTCGCCGCATGCTTCTGGATGACGAAGACGCGGTCATGAGTCGGAGAGCGACGCACGCGGCCCGCGGGCTCGGGCGTCGTCCTGAAATTGCGCTTCTTCCGATAGAGTTCGAGACCCATCCGTGGTCGGGGCGGTGGCTGCTTTCGATTCTTGACGCCGCTTGACGCTGCGCGCAACGCGCGCCGGCTGAAAACGGCGTCGGCCGGCGTCCGACAGTGACCCCGAAGGACCGGAACGTATCGCAAAATCCGGCGAGCGGGCCGAGAGCGCGAAGGCCCGCAGCGAGCCCCGAGATAGTACCTGGACGTACAGCGAGGGGCGAGCGAGGACACGACAACTTCTATCGGCCCGCGCAGCCCGTTTTGCGATACGTTCTAGCCGCGCAACGGCGGCTCGTCCATCAGGCCCACCTGCTCGCGCAACTCGAGGATTCGATCCTGCCAGTAGCGCTGCGTGCCGAACCACGGGAATGCGGCAGGGAAGGCCGGATCGCGCCAGCGCCGTGCGATCCACGCGCTGTAATGCAGCAGGCGCAGCGTGCGCAGCGGCTCGACGAGCGCCAGCTCGCGGCGGTCGAAGTCGCGAAACGATTCATAGCCTTCGAGCAGCGGGACGAGCTGGCTCTCCATCGCCGCGCGATCGCCGGACAACAGCATCCAGAGGTCCTGCATTGCCGGTCCCGTCCGCGCGTCGTCGAAGTCGACGAAATGCGGGCCGTCGTCGGTCCACAGCACGTTGCCGGCGTGGCAATCGCCATGGAGCCGCAGCGTGTCGACGTGCACGCGTGCGAATGCACGCCGCACGGCGTCGAGCGCAAGATCGACGATGCGCACCCAGGGCTCGCGCAGATCGTCGGGCAGCAAGCCGTGTTCGAGCAGGTACGCGCGTGACTCGTCGCCGAAGCTTGCGACACTGAGTTCGGGTCGCTGACCGAAAGCGCGCGCGGCGCCGACCGTATGAATGCGCGCGATGTAGCGGCCGAGTTGCGTGAGCGTGTCGCGGCGATCGAGCTCGGGCGCGCGTCCGCCATGACGGGGGAAGACCGAAAAGTGGAAGCCGCCGAACGTCTGCAGCGTGCGTTCGCCGAGCGCCATCGGTGCTACGGCTGGGACATCGGCGTTCGCGAGCTCGACGATCAACGCGTGTTCCTCGAGGATCTGGGTGTCGCTCCAGCGCGCGGGCCGGTAGAACTTCACGACGACCGGCGGAGCGTCGTCACGCCAAGCCTGGTAGACGCGATTCTCGTAACTGTTGAGCGCGAGCAGACGCCCGTCGCCGCGAATGCCGACGCTGTCGAGCGCATCGAGCACGCAATCGGGCGTCAGCCCCGCGTAAGGCGGCGTGTCTGCTATTGTTGGCATTCGGCTCTCATCCTCGCATCGATTCTGCACATGATCGCCACCGACCGCATCTATCGGCAATGGGACGACGAGATCGTTCCGCGGCTCGTCGAGTACGTTCGCATCCCCGCCAAATCGCCGCATTTCGACGCGGCCTGGCAAGCGCACGGCCATATCGAGCGCGTCGTCGCGCTAGCCGAGGCGTGGGCGCGCGCACAGCCGGTCAAGGGGCTCACGGTCGAGATCGTGCGCTTGCCGGGCCGCACGCCGCTTCTGTACTTCGAAGCGCCGGGGCAGGGCGAGCGGACGTTGCTGCTCTACGGCCATCTCGACAAGCAGCCGGAAATGATCGGCTGGCGCGCCGACGGCGGTCCGTGGACGCCGGTCATCGAGAACGGCAAGCTCTACGGCCGCGGCGCTGCGGACGACGGCTACGCGATCTTCGCCTCGTTGTCAGCACTCGGCGCACTCGACGCGCAAGCAATTGCGCATGCGCGCTGCGTTGGCCTGATCGAGACCTGCGAGGAAAGCGGCAGCTACGATCTGCCTGCCTATCTCGATGCGCTCGCGCCGCGCGTCGGCAAAGTGGATCTCGTCGTCGGGCTCGATTCCGGCTGCGGCGATTACGAGCGGCTCTGGATGACGACGTCGCTCCGCGGTCTTGCCGCGGGCACGCTGAAGGTCGAGGTGCTGAC
>JAICLP010000425.1 GCA_025925475.1 Burkholderiales bacterium
CCGACGGCGCCGAGCAGTACGCTGTTCGTGTGCGTCGACGTGAACACCTGGATCGCGCCTTCCTCGCCCAGCTCCTGCAGGCCCTTGGCGAGCGGCTTCGCCTTGAACGGATCGCGCGGCCGGGCAACGCGGAAGAGCTCGGGCGCGAAATACGGAATGCCGCGAAACGCCAGGGGCTCGCCTTCGGTCAGCGTATCCCCGATCTGCAGCTGGCCGTGGTTGTGGATGCCGATGATGTCGCCGGCGACCGCGTCCTCGCTCGATACGCGCTCGTTCGCCATGAACGTCAGCGCGTTGCCGAGCTTCATCTCGCGGCCCACGCGAAGATGACGCACCTTCATCGCCGGCTGGTAGCGGCCCGAGCAGACGCGAAAGAATGCGATGCGGTCGCGATGGCGCGGGTCCATGTTCGCCTGGATCTTGAACACGAATCCGGAAAAGGGCTTCTCGTCGGGCTCGACCATTCGCGCGGTTGCATCGCGCGGCAGCGGCGCCGGGGCCCAGCCGACGAGCGCCTGCAGAATCTCCTGCACGCCGAAATTGTTGATCGCCGAGCCGAAGAACACCGGCGTCTCCGTGCCGGCGAGAAAGCGCTCGAGATCGAACGGATGGCTCGCGCTGCGAATCAGGTCGACGTCGGCGCGAAGCGCCGCGGTCTCGTCGGGAAAGAGCGCCGCGAGACGAGGATTGTCGATGCCCTCGATCAGCTCGGTGTCGGTCGACACGCGCTCTTCGCCGGCGGTGAAGCGCAACAGCCGGTCGTTGCGAAGGTCGAACACGCCGCGAAAGCGCTTGCCCATGCCGAGCGGCCACGTGATCGGCGCGCAGTCGATCGCGAGCACCGATTCGATCTCCTCGAGCAGCGCGAGCGGCTCGCGCACCTCGCGGTCGAGCTTGTTGACGAACGTGATGATTGGCGTCTTGCGCAACCGGCAGACGTCGAGCAGCTTGATCGTCTGCGCCTCGACACCCTTCGCGGCATCGATCACCATCACCGCGGCGTCGACGGCGGTCAGCACCCGATACGTGTCCTCGGAGAAATCCTGGTGCCCCGGCGTGTCGAGCAGGTTGATCGTGTGCGAGGCGTACTCGAACTGCATCACCGAGCTCGTCACCGAGATGCCGCGCTGCTTCTCGACCTCCATCCAGTCGGACGTCGCGTGACGCGCGCTCTTGCGCGATTTCACCGTGCCGGCGAGCTGGATGGCGCCTCCGAAGAGCAGCAGCTTCTCGGTGAGCGTCGTCTTCCCCGCATCGGGGTGGGAAATGATCGCGAACGTGCGGCGGCGCGCGACATCGCGCGCGAGATCGTCGGGAAGGACGGCGGTATCCATGGCAATGCCGCGAAAGGTGCGGCCGGCAGTGGCCAAACAAAAGCCGCCGGGTCGAACCGGCGGCACACGAATTGTAGCAGGCTGTAGCAGCCGAGCGGGCGCTGGCGCGCGAAGCCCGAGCGAGCCTCAGTTGGGCGGTGCTGCGCGAGACCGTGAAAGCGGCGCCGGCTCGTATCCTGCGACGGCGCAAGCCGCAGGCAGTCGCACGGTGAACAGGCTGCCCCGGCCGGGCCCGCTTTCGGCCGCGATCGTCCCGCCGAGCAGGTCGACGAGGCGCCGGCAGATGCCAAGGCCGAGGCCCCAGCCCGGACCCCGAGTCAGGCTGTCCGAAATCTGCCCGTAGTCGTCGAAAAGGCGCGCAAGGCGCTCGGGCGCGATGCCGATGCCGGTGTCGGCAACCACGATGCGCACGCTTCCGTCGTCGTCCAACCCGGCCGTAATGCGAACGGTCCCGGCGTCGGTGAACTTGATGGCATTCGCGAGCAGGTTCGAGAGCACGCGGCCGAGCTTCGCGCGGTCGGTCAGCAACAGAGGCGGCGCGGCCGCCACGTCGATGTCGAGGCGCAGCGACTTCGACTGCGCGAGTGCGAGCACGTCGTCGCACTTCTCGCAGACGAGCTCGGCCAGCGCGAAGATGCTGTCGTGGCGCTGAATGCGGCCGGCGTCGAAGCTCGCCACATCGAGCAGGTCGGACACCGCCTCAAGCA
>JAICLP010000381.1 GCA_025925475.1 Burkholderiales bacterium
GGCGTGCAGATGATGACCGACATCGACAAGTACCTGTCGTTCGTGATGACGATGTTCATCGCGTTCGGCGTCACGTTCGAGACGCCCGTCATCGTCGTCGTCCTCGTGCGGATGAAGGTCGTGTCGCTCGAGAAGCTCAAGTCGCTGCGGCCGTACGTGATCGTCGGCGCGTTCGTCGTCGGCGCGGTGTTCACGCCACCCGACGTCGTCTCGCAGAGCATGCTCGCCGTGCCGCTGTGGCTTTTGTTCGAGCTCGGGTTGCTGCTCGCGCGATTCGTATCGACGACCGCGACGGAGGGGGCGGCCGAGGAGACCGAGCCCGCGCAGTAGGCCCAACCCTTTCCCGTTAGCGGGACAGGGTGCGAGGCGCGAAGGCGGCGAGCGGCTGAGGGATTACGGCGTGTCGGCGCGCGGACGCTTCGCGACCGTCACGTCGATGTCGAGCGGCTTGCCGTCGCGCAGCACTTTCACCCGCGCGTTCGACCCCGGCCGCAACTCCGCGATGCGCGCGAGCAGCTGCGGCACGTCGGGCGTCGGCTTGCCGCCGATCTCGACGACGACGTCGCGCACCTGGATGCCCGCACGGTCCGCGGGACCGTTGCGCTGCAGCGCGCGTACCAGCACGCCGTCGGTTCGGGCGAGCGCGAGCGCCTGCGCCGCTTCGCGCGTGATCGCCTGCGGCTCGACGCCGAGCCAGCCGCGCGTCACCTCGCCTTCCTTGATGATCTGCGCAAGGACGCTTCGCGCAAGCGACACCGGAATGGCGAAGCCGATGCCCATCGATCCGCCGGATTGCGAAAAGATCGTGCTGTTGATGCCAACGAGATTGCCCGAGGTGTCGACCAGCGCGCCGCCCGAATTGCCGGGATTGATCGGCGCATCGGTCTGGATGAAATCCTCGAAGCGATTCACGCCGAGGTGATTCCGGCCGAGCGCGCTGACGATGCCCATCGTCACCGTGTTGCCGAAGCCGAACGGATTGCCGATCGCGAGCACGACGTCGCCGACGTGCAGGTCATCCATCGAGCCGAACGTGATCGTCGGCAGGTTTTCGCCTTCGGCCTTCAGCACGGCGAGATCGGATTCAGGATCGGCGCCGCGCACCTTCGCATGCAATTCGCGGCCATCGGCGAGCACCAGCTCGATGTCGTCGGCGCCCTCGACGACATGGTGGTTCGTGAGCACGTAGCCTTCCGGCGACACGATCACGCCCGAGCCGAGGCTCGTCGCCTGCGGCGTCGGCAGCCGGTTGGCGAGATCGGGGAAATAGCGGCGCAGGATTTCGTCGTCGAGCAGCGGATTGTGGGTACGCACCGCCTTGCTCGTGTAAATGTTGACGACGGCCGGCATCGCCTTCTTCGCCGCCTCGGCGTAGCTGCCCGGTGCGGGCGATGCGACGCTCGCACCCGCCTGCTGCAGCAGCACGACATTGTTGCCCTTGCCGGCGAGACGCGGCAGCAGGTCCGGGCGCAGCGTCGCAACGACGAAAAGCGCGGCGACGCACAGCGTGCATGCCTGCGCGAACAGGAGCCAGAATTTCTTCAGCACGTTTTCGACCGTGGGATGGCGTCGATTATAGTCGCGCGCCTCTCGTGCGTGACGGGGCGTTCGGGTCGCGGCGGAAATGCTGGCGTGCGCACGCAAGCCTTTGTTGCTGCAGTGAAAACAGTTGCAATTCCCGGGCGCGGGTTCAATTTCGACAGCGGATTCCCGTATAATCCGAAGGTTTCGCGGGACACACTTTTCCCGAGGGTTTTGCGGGACGCACTATTTTTGCCTCGCATCCGCACGAAAGGCCTTGATGGCAACTGAAGCGATCGTGAACAAGGACAAGCGCCGCTTCCTGATCGGCGCGACTTCGGTGGTAGGCGGCATTGGCGTGGCCGCCGTCGCAACACCCTTCGTCATGTCCCTCTGGCCGAGCGAGCGCGCGAAGGCAGCCGGCGCGCCGGTCGAGGTGGACATCAGCAAGGTCGAGCCGGGCCAGAAGATCAACGTCGCATGGCGCGGCAAACCGTGCTGGGTGGTCAACCGGACGAAGGCGATGCTCGAAACGTTGCCGAAGATGGACTCGCGCGTCGCCGACCCGAAGTCCGAGGTCCCGCATCAGCCATCCTATTGCAAGAACGAGAACCGCTCCATCAAGCCGGAGTGGTGGGTCGCGATCGGGATCTGCACGCACCTCGGCTGCTCGCCGACCTATCGTCCGGAAGTCGCGCCCGCCGACCTCGGGTCCGAGTGGCTCGGCGGCTTCTTCTGCCCATGCCACCAGTCGAAGTTCGACCTTGCCGGACGCGTGTTCAAGGGCGTGCCGGCCCCGACGAATCTCGTCATCCCGTCGTATTACTACGAGAGCGACACGAAGGTCGTTATCGGCGAGGATCAGAAGAAATGAGCGATCGATGAGCAAGTTCATCACCTGGGTCGACGAGCGGTTTCCGCTGACGTCGCTGTGGAACAGCCAGTGGGGCAAGTACGTCGCGCCGAAGAACTTCAACTTCTGGTACTACTTCGGGTCGCTCGCAGCTCTCGTACTCGTGTTGCAGATCGTGACCGGCATCTGGCTCACGATGAACTACAAGCCCGACGCGCAGAAGGCGTTCGAGTCGATCGAATACATCATGCGCGACGTGCCGTGGGGATGGCTGATCCGCTACATGCACTCGACGGGCGCATCGATGTTCTTCGTCGTCGTCTACCTGCACATGTTCCGCGGCCTGATGTACGGCAGCTACCGCAAGCCGCGCGAGCTCACGTGGA
>JAICLP010000262.1 GCA_025925475.1 Burkholderiales bacterium
AAGAAGCTGATCGACTGGCTGTTGAGCGAGCCGGCGCAAAGCGAGATCAGCTCGGTCGCGCAGGGCTTCCCGGTGCGCACCGACGTGCACCCGACCGACGAGAACTTCAAGAAGCTGAATGCGATGCTCGAGGGTGTCGAGATCTGGTCGCCCGACTGGAACAGCGTGCTGTCGAATCTGCAGGCGGACGTCGCCGCCTACAACAAGGCGATCTCGGGCCAGTGATGCCGGCTGACCTTGCCGGAACCGCGAACGCGGTTCCGGCCGTCGTACGAGTGGGTGTCGAGCGGGCGGCCGACCGCAGCAGCAGCGGCATCGGTTTCGAGGACGTCACGGTCGCCTACAACGGCCTCGTCGTCCTCGATTCGCTGACGCTCGCCGTGAATCCCGGCGAGATCGTCGCGCTGATCGGTCCTTCCGGATCGGGCAAGACGACCGCCTTGCGCGCGGTGGCGGGGTTCGTGCGTCCGGTACGCGGGCGCATCACGATCGGCCCGCGCGACGTGACGAACGTCGCGCCGCATGCGCGCAATATCGGCATGGTCGTGCAGAACTACGCGTTGTTTCCGCATATGCGCGCCGAGGAAAATGTCGCGTTCGGGCTGCGCGCGCGCGGCGCGGCCGCCGACGTGATCCGCCAGCGGGTGCCGGAGTGCCTGCGCCTCGTCGGCATGGCGAGCTACGCCAAGCGCTATCCGCGCGAGCTTTCGGGCGGCCAGCAGCAGCGCGTCGCGATCGCGCGGGCGCTCGCGATCAGGCCGCAGGTTTTGCTGCTCGATGAGCCGCTGTCGGCGCTCGACGCGCAGATTCGCCGCTCGATGCTGGACGAGCTCGCGAAGCTGCATCGCGAGCTGCCGTCGCTGACGGTCCTCTACGTCACGCACGATCAGACCGAAGCGCTGACGCTCGCCGACCACATCGGCATCATGCGCGACGGCAAGCTCGTCGCGTTCGGCGATGCGCAGTCGCTCTATCGCTATCCGCCCAACCGCTTTTCGGCGGAGTTCCTCGGTCGCGCGAACCTGCTGCCCGTCCAGGCGCTCGTCGCCACCGGCGGCGGAATGGCGCGCGTACGTTTTCGCGACGGCGCGTTCGTCGCGCGCAACCACCATGCGCTTCCCGACGGCGGTGAATGCCTGTTGTGCGTGCGTCCCCATGACCTGTGCCTTGCGCCGCCCGATGCGGCGAGCAATGCGCTGACCGCGACCGTGAAGAGCGTGCAGTGGCAAGGCGACATGCAAAGCGTCGAGCTCGACGTCGACGGGCACCTGCTGCGCGTATCGTGCGCACCGATGCACGCGCCGCCCTCGCCCGGTGCGCCGCTCACGGTTCATTTCAGCGCGACGCAGGCGACGCTCGTTCCGGAAACGATGGTTCGTGGCTGACATTGCACTTCGGCTGCCGGTCGCCGACGAGCGGCCCGCCGTCAATTCGTGGATAGCACCGCCGCTCTTGATTCTCGCGGCGCTGTTCTTCTTTCCGCTCGCTCTGATCGTCCGCCAGGCGCTGACCGGCGATGGCGACGTGCTGTCGATCGCGAAGTTCGCAAGCGTGTTCGCGTCGCGCGAATTCCACCACGCCCTCGGCAATACGCTGACCATTGCGCTGGCCGCGACAGCCGGCTGCCTCGTGCTCGGGTTCGTGCTGTCGGTGCTGATCGCGTTCACGCCGTTCCCGGGAAGCCGCGTGATCGCACGGATGATCGATACGTTCATCGCGTTGCCCACGTTCCTCGTCGCCCTCGCATTCACGTTCATCTACGGCTCGGCGGGCATGCTGAACGAGTCGCTGAAGGCGCTTTTGCATCTCGATCTGCCGCCGGTCGATTTCCTCTACTCGCAGTGGGGCGTGATGCTCTCCGAGGTGACGGTCTACACGCCGTTCGTGATGCGGCCGCTGCTCGCGGCGTTTTCGTTGATCGAGCCCGCGCAGATCGAGGTCGCGGCGAGCCTCGGCGCGCGACCGCTTCGGATCGTGTCGCGGATCATCCTGCCGGCCGCGTTGCCGGCGTTGGTCGCCGGCGGCAGCCTGTGCCTGCTCCTGACCGTCAACGAGTTCGGCATCGTGCTTTTCATCGGCGCGAAGGACGTGATCACGCTGCCGCTTCTGATCTACGACAAGGCGATCCAGCAGTTCGATTACACGACCGCCTGCGTCATTGCGGTCGTCAACGTGGCGCTGTCGATCGCGCTGTACTCGCTGTACCGCTTCGTCGTCGCGTACTTCGGGAGCCGGCGTGCTGGTCTGGTCTAGAACGGGGCGCGCGCTCACCTGGGCATTCGCGTTGCTGCTGTTCGCGGTGCTCTATGGCCTGCCGATCGGCGTGATCGCGCTCGCGAGCATCAGCGGCCAGTGGAACGGCGTGCTGCCGAGCCACATGACGCTCGAGCACTACGTCAATGCGCTGCAGGGCGATTCGCTCGAGCAGTTGCACGTGAGCCTCTGGACGGGCTTCGTTGCCAGCGCGGTCGCGCTGGTCAGCGGCACCTGGGCCGCGCTCGCATTGCGGCCGCTAGCCCGCTTGCCGAAGCGCCTGCTCGATGTCGTGTTCTTCATCCCGAGCGCGGTGCCGTCGGTTTCGGTAGGGCTTGGGCTCCTCGTCGCGTTCAGCCGTCCGCCGTTGCTGCTGAATGGCACGACGCTGATCGTGCTGATCGCGCATTTCGTGCTGATCTCCGCGTTCACGTATGGCAACGTTTCGGCCGGGCTTGCGCGCCTGCCCATCGAATTCGAGCAGGTCGCGGAAAGCCTCGGCGCGCGTCCGTTCTACCGGCTGCGCCGCGTGACGCTGCCGCTGGTGACGCCCTATCTGATCGCTGCATTCAGCCTGAGCTTCGCGCTGTCGATGGGTGAGCTGGGCGCCACCGTCATGGTCTACCCGCCCGGCTGGGTGACGATGCCGGTCGGCATCTTCGCGCTGTCCGACCGCGGCGCGATCTTCGATGCGGCGGCGTTGACGATGGTGCTGGCGATCAGCACGTCGATCGTGCTGGTCGGCCTGTCGCACATTCCGACGCGCGCCTCGCCGCGCTAAGATGAAACGTCCCCCCACGCTCGCTACGTTCGCTGCCCCCCAGGGGGCGCATCAGTGGCGTGGGGCGGCCCGGTGCCACTGAACCGCCACGCAATTCGAGAGGAACCGAAATGGCCAATGCAAGCCGCGATCCGATCCTGCTGACGCCCGGTCCGCTGACGACCGCGCTTTCGACGAAGGTCGCGATGCTGCGCGACTGGGGATCGTGGGATTCGGGGTTCAATGCAATCACTGCGACGATCCGCGAGCGACTGCTCGACATCGTGTCCGCGCAGGGCTCGCATGTCTGCGTGCCGATGCAGGGCAGCGGTACCTTTTCGGTCGAGGCGGCCGTCAACACGCTGGTGCCGCGCGACGGCCACCTGCTTGTGCTGATCAACGGCGCGTACGGCAAGCGCCTCGCGAAGCTCGCGCAGATGATGGGCCGGCGAACGTCGGTGTTCGAGACGCCCGAGGACGTGCCGACGACGGCGGCCGATGTCGAGCGCCTGCTGGCCGGCGATCGATCGATCACGCACGTCGGGCTGATTCACTGCGAGACGTCGACCGGCATCCTCAATCCGCTGGTCGACATCGCGAGTGTCATCGCGCGCCACGGCAAGCGCCTGATCGTCGATGCGATGAGCTCGTTCGGCGCGCTGCCGATCGATGCGCAGGCGTCGCCGTTCGATGCGCTGATCGCCGCGTCGGGCAAATGCATCGAGGGCCCGCCGGGAATGGGCTTCGTCATCGCGAAAAAAAGCGCCCTCGAGACCGCAGCGGGCAACTGCACGTCGCTGTCGCTCGATCTGCATGATCAGTGGCAGTACATGGAACGCACGACGCAGTGGCGCTATACGCCGCCGACGCACGTTGTCGCCGCATTCGCCGCTGCGCTCGACGCGCACGCCGCCGAGGGCGGCCAGCCGGCGCGGCTCGCGCGTTACGAGCGCAATTGCGACATGCTGGTGAGCAGCATGAAGTCGCTGGGCTTTCGGCCGTTCCTCGATCCGGCGATCCAGGCGCCGATCATCGTCACGTTCCACGCGCCGGCCGATCCGCGCTACACGTTTCGCGAGTTCTACGATCGCGTGCGCGAAAAGGGTTACATCCTGTATCCCGGCAAGCTGACGCAGGTCGAGACGTTTCGCGTCGGCTGCATCGGCGCGATCGGGCCCGATGAAATGCGCCAGGCGGTGAACGCGGTGCGCGACACGCTCACCGAAATGGGAATCGAGCGGGTGGCGCCGCACGACGTCAAGTAAGCCGAAGTGACGCCAGAGACGCATTTGCGCCCAGCGCAAATTCGTCACTGACCTCTGTCATCACGCGCAGCGGATCGTCTCTGACCCCTGTCGTCGGCGGTCGACCGACACCGATTTCGGCCGTGCTTCGCTACCGTTCGCGCGACGTGCCCGGCATAGTGGACGCATTGCTATGCAACGGGCAACGCTCGGCATCGCGCCGATTGCGCCCGCACCGGAGGCTTACGATGAAACGGGCGAGCAAACTGCTGGTTTGTGCGATCCTCGCGGGATGGTTGACGGCGTGCGCAGGCATGAGCGAGCGTGACCGCGACACGGTGGTCGGGGCGGGCGTCGGCACCGCGATCGGCGCCGGCGTTACCGGCGACGTGGGCGGCGCGGCAGTCGGCGGCGTGGTCGGTGGCGTCGTCGGCAACCAGGTCGGACGTCGCGACCGCTACTGACGGCTTGGCGCCCACCACGCTCGTTCCCCCCCCGGCGAGCCAGTCGCTGGGGGCCGCCCGGCGACTGACAGCGGTTCCGATCAGCGGCGTGCGCGCAGCAGCGCTGCCAGCTTGCAGTACCGGGACTGGTCGGGCCGAATCGTTC
>JAICLP010000300.1 GCA_025925475.1 Burkholderiales bacterium
AGCCGGCAACGCCGCCGATGACGAGTCCGAGCGTGAACGACAGCGCGATGCCGATGAGGCCGATCGTCAGCGAAATGCGCGCGCCGTAGAGGATCCGCGACAGCATGTCGCGGCCGAGGCGGTCGGTGCCGAGCAGGAACAGCGTGCCGTCCTGCGCCGGGCAGACGAAATGAAACGACATGTCGACGAGGCCCCAGAAGCGGTATGGGTCGCCCGCGCAAAAAAAACGCAGCGGACGCGGCTCGCTGCGGTCGGGCGTGTAGATCCGCCGCAGGTTCGTCATGTCGAGCCGCTTCTTTTGCGCATAGACGAACGGTCCGATGAAGTGGCCGTCGTGAAACAGATGCACGCGCTGCGGCGACGCGTAGATGAAGTCGGTATGCCGCGAATGGAGGTTGTAGGGCGCGAGTAACTCGGTGATGACCGTCGAGCCGTACATCAGGAGCAGGATCACGCCCGACACCACGGCGATGCGGTGGCGCAGGAACTTCCACCACATGAGCTTCCACTGCGACGCGAGGTAGAAGCGTTCCTGCTCGGGCGTGAGCCGCGACGCGGAGCCGGGATCGAACGGCTCGGTCGAGACGAAGTGGTCGGCTTCGCTCGCTTTCGGCGGCAGCTCGATCGTGCTCATACGGCGATTGGAGTCCGACCCATGGTCATCTTGCGACGCCGCCCGACAGCCGTATCCGCGGGTCGAGCGCGACGAGCGCCAGGTCCGAGATCAGCACGCCGACGACGATCAGCACCGCGAGGAACATCAGGAACGTGCCCGCGAGGTACATGTCCTGGCTCTTGAGCGCATTGAGCAGCATCGGCCCCGTCGTCGGCAGCGACAGCACGACCGCCGTGATCTCGGCACCCGAGATGATGTGCGGCAGCAGGCTGCCGATGTCGGAAATGAAGAAATTGAGCGCCATCCGCAGCGGATACTTGCGCAGCACCTTGCGCGGCGGCAGCCCCTTCGCGCGCGCTGTCACGACGTACTGCTTCTGCAACTCGTCGAGCAGGTTCGCGCGCAACCGCCTGATCATGCCCGCGGTCCCGCTCGTGCCGATGACGATCACCGGGATCCAGCTGTGCTCGAGCACGGACTTCACCTTCGCCCATGTCCACGGCTGTCCGATGTACTGCGGATCCATCAGGCCGCCGATCGTCGTGCCGAACAGCACGTTCGCGACGTACATCATCACGAGCGCCAGCATGAAGTTCGGTATCGCGATGCCGAGGAAGCCCAATAGCGACAGCCCGTAGTCGCCCCAGCTGTACTGATGCGTCGCCGAGTAGATGCCGATCGGGAACGCGATCGCCCAGGTGAACAGGATCGTTGCGAACGACACGATGATCGTCAGCAGCATCCGGTCGCCGATCACCTTCGTCACCGGCATGTTGAACTCGAACGAGTAGCCGAAGTCGCCGTGCAGCATGCCGCCGACCCAGCGGACGTATTGCTCGGGCAGCGGCTTGTCGAGGCCGTAGTACTCGCGCAGGAACGCGACCTTCTGCTGGTCGACCGACTCGCCCTGCGCCTCGAGCTCGGCGATGTAGCTTTCGAGGTAGTTGCCGGGCGGAAGCTGGATGATCGTGAACACGATGAGGCTGATCGCGAACAGCGTCGGGATCATCATCAGCACGCGCTTGCCGATGTATTCCAGCATCATCTTCCCTCGCTGTCGAACCAGAACGCGTCGACGTGGTACATGCCGAAATACGCGCCCGGGTCCCAGCTGAAGATGCCGTCGCTCGGCACGTTGCGCAGATCGTCGCTGACGACGACCGGCTGCAGCGCGTGCGTCACCGTGCCGATCGTGTAGACCTGATCCGCGTGGATTGCGAGCATCTTGAGCCAGACGCGCTCGCGCTCGTCGTCGCTCGTCGACTTGCGCCATTCCTGGTACAGCTGCACGAGCTGCTCCACGTCGGGCAGCGTCGGCTTTTCACCGCCCTTGCGATTCTGCTCGTAGTACTGGCCCCACATCGGCCACTCGAGCTGCTCCTGCGTCGTCGGCGCGAGCTCGGCCGGGCTCATCTCGGGCGTCGGGACGCCGTTCGAAAGCCCCGACCACACCGACATCATCGATTTGCCCGAGAACACGCGCTTGCGAAACACCTCGCGTTGCGACGGTCGCGCGAACATCGCGATGCCGAGCTCGCGCCAGGTGTCGCGGATCAGCTCGAGCACATCGGTCTCCTCGGTGCTCTCGCCCGACGTGTCGATGATGAGCTGCATCGGCCGGCCGTCGGGCAGCAACCGGATGCCGTTCTCGTCGCGCTTCGTGAGGCCGATCGCGTCGAGCATCGCGTTCGCGCGCTTCGGATCGAATGTCGACCACGCGGTACGGAATTGCGGCCGGAACAGCACGCTTCGCGGCAGCACGGTGTTTGCGGATTCCTTGCCGAGGCCGAAATAGACGACCTCGTTGATTTCGTGCCGGTCGATGCCGAGCGACAGCGCGCGCCGGAACCGCGCATCGCGCATCAGCGTGCGCCAGACGGGATCGTCGACGTTCTGGTTGGGATAGAGCGCGACCTGCGAGCCGATCGCCTTCTCCCACAGGTAGACGCGATAGTGGTTGCGCGACTCCGCCTGCTTCAGGAATGTGTAGTTGTCGAAGCGCAGGTAGCGGGCCTGCAGGTCGACGTTGCCGGCGCCGGTGCGCGCCGGGATCAGCTTGTCGTCGGTGATGCCGACGATCACGCGGTCGATGTACGGCAGCTGGCGGCCCATCCGGTCGACACGATGGAAATACGGATTGCGCACCAGCACGAAGCGCGTCGTCGGCAGCGGCGTCGTGTTGATCCAGGGCTCGAGCGTCGGCAGGTCGGGATTGTCGTTGCGAAACTGCTCGTCGAGCTTCTGATGCAGTCCGGCCCAGTTGCGCGAGCCTGCCTCGACGGCGCGTGCATTGGCCTTCTCGAGACCGACGTAACGCGCATGGAACTGCTTCAGATAATGCGCGGGGCGATAGATGAAGAGGGGGCTCGGCCCTGCGAGCGCCGCCAGGAACTGCGGGTTCGGCTCGTCCCAGCTGTAGCGAACCGTCGTCGCATCGAGCACCTCGAACTTCGGGCCGCGATTGTCGACGAGCAGCGCCCGCGGCAGGCCGAAAGGTGACAGGTCCTTGTTGTTCGCGACGTCTTCCCAGAAGTAGCGGAAATCCTCCGCGGTGAACGGCTGTCCATCGGACCATTTGTGACCGGGCCGCAGATGAAGCGTGAAGACGCGATTGCCGTCGTTGTCGATGCTTTGCAGGATGTCGGGCTTGAGCCGCAGGTGCTCGTCGTAGCCGACGAGCCGCGCGTACCCGTAGACGACGAGCATGCGGATGTCGCGGTCCTTCGCCATCAGCATCCGCAATTCGCCGCCGTAGCGGCCCGTTGCCCAACCGGGTCGCGAGATGTCGACGACGCACGGCGTCTTCGGCAGGCGCTCCTCGAGCGGCGGCAGCTTGCCCGATGCGACATCGGCGGCGAGCGACGGCGGCTCTTCGGCGAATGCGGCCAATGGCGCGAGCAGCGCGAGCGCGATGACCGCGAGCCAGCGCCTCATGCGCTCACTTCCATGTCGTGCGTCTGCATCCGCACGCGATGGCCGTCGCCGACGTCGACGAGCTCGCCCGCACTCGCGTCGGTCCACGCGAACGGCGCCGGCCATTCGCGCGGGCTGCGCGCGGCGCCTGCCTGCACGGCCGGCAGGTCGAGCTTGCGGCCGAGGTCGGGATACGGCACGGCCGCGAGCAACCCGAGCGTGTACGGGTGCATCGGATTTCGGAACAGCACCTCGCGCGGCGCGACCTCGACGATGCGCCCGCGGCACATCACCGCGATCTCGTCGGCGACGTAATCGACGACGGCGAGGTTGTGCGAGATGAAGAGGTAGGTGAGGCCGAGCTCGTCCTGCAGGTCCTTCAGCAAATTGAGAATCTGCGCCTGGATCGACACGTCGAGCGCCGACACCGGCTCGTCGCAGACCACCAGCTCGGGATGTGTCGCGAGCGCGCGCGCAAGATTGATGCGCTGGCGCTGTCCGCCCGAGAACTGGTGCGGGAAGAGATGCTGCTGCTCCG
>JAICLP010000206.1 GCA_025925475.1 Burkholderiales bacterium
CCGCCGTGGACGACTTGTTGAGAGACGTATGCGAATCGCTCGTGCGCGAGTCGCAAGCGCATACGATCCTTCTCTATGGATCGCGCGCGGACGGTACCGACAACGAATTCAGCGACTACGACGTCGCGGCTTTCGCCGACGTGCCGGCCACGACGCGAGACACTCGGATCGTCGATGGTCGGTTCCTGGACGTCTTCCTGCATCCGTCGGCCGTCCTGCGCGAGCCGTCGAAGGAGTACCTGACGCTTCGCGGCAGCAGAATTCTCGTGCAGCGACGGACCGAGGCTTCCGACTTTCTGGCGGGACTGGATGCGATCTTCGACCGGGGTCCGGATGTCCTGTCGGATGACGAGATCGAGGCCCGACGCACATGGGCGAGGAAGATGGCGCTCCGCATGCGCCGTGGCGACATCGAGGGCAATTTTCGCCGAGCATGGCTGCTGACTGCGCTGCTGGAGGACTATTTCTCGCTTCGCGGAATGTGGTACGAGGGGCCGAAGAAATCATTCCGATGGTTGGCGACATCGGATCTCGCCACGTATCGCGCATTCGACGACGCGTTGAAGCCCGATGCGCCGCCCGACCGGATCGATGCGGTGGTCGAGTGCGTCGTCGACATCGACGCTTGAAGTTCCAGAGGCGCCTGTCCTGCTATTCATCCAAGTTGAACCCCCACATGGCTACGTCGACGACCTGCATCTTCTGTGAAATCGTCGCGCGTCGAATTCCGGCGACGATCGTGTTCGAGGACGCCGAGCATCTCGCGTTCTTCCCGCTCGAGCACATCAATCCCGGCCATCTGCTGCTGATTCCGAAGCGCCATGTCGACTATCTCTTCGACATGGAAGCGCCCGAGTACCACGCGTTATGGAGCGCGGCGGCGGAGCTCGCGCCCGGGCTTCGCTCGGTCACGGCGGCGAAGCGTGTCGGAGTTGCGGTCGAAGGCTTCGCCGTGCCCCACGTGCATGTTCACCTGGTTCCGCTGCATGCGCCAGACGAACTCAATCCCACTCGCGCCAAGCCGATCGCCGAAGACGAAGCCGACCGCCTGGCCAAACTCTTGCGGGAGGCATTCGATGCATGACGTCTCGCACCTCGCCATTGCGTTCGCCACGGTGATCGCGCTGACGGCCTTCCCCGCCAGCGGCGAGACCAGCGGCGCTTCGCCCACCGGGTTCACGGTCACGCATCGATTCGAAACGGCCGCGTCGCCGCGCAAAATATTCGACGCGCTTCGCGAGCCCGCACGTTGGTGGAGCAGTCAGCACACGTGGTCGGGCGACGCGCGAAACCTCACGCTCCAGGCCGACGCCGGCGGCTGCTTCTGCGAGCGCTGGGCCGACAATTCGGTCAAGCACGGCGAGGTGATCTTCGCCACGCGCGACTCGGTGCTGCGGCTTCGCGCGGCGCTCGGACCGCTGCAGTCGCTCGCGGCCGAAGGCATCCTCACGTTCGCGCTCAAGGATGGCGGCGCGAGGACGAACGTCACCGTCACCTACCGCGTCGCCGGCAGTCCCGAAGCGCAGCTTGCCGCGCTCGCCGAGCCGGTCGATCGCGTGATCGGCGAGCAGGTCGCTCGCCTTGCCCGCTACGTCGACACGGGCAAGCCCGAATGATCGTTTGACGCGATCAGCGGCCGAGCAGCTTGCCGAGTGCCTTGCCGACATCCTTCGGCAAGTTGAGATCGGGCGCACGCGGGGCCGCGTTGCGTGACGGCGAGGACGATGGCGTTGCGGATGCTGGCGCCTTGCCGCTCGTTGCGACGGCGCACGGTGATGCCGATTCCGACGCCGGCGCCAGCAACGCGCGGCCGATCACGGCAATGCCGCCGCCGGTGGCGCCGAGAACGCCGAGCTCGGCGAGGGTCTTCGCCGATTGCTGCGCATCGATGCCCACCGTCGGCCTGTCGAAGCGGCCGCGGATGCGCACGAAGCTCGCCAGCTGCGCGAGGTCGACCTTCACACCCTCGCGTACCTGCGGATGCACGGACAGGTCGAGCGTCTCGTCGCGAAAATTCAGCGTGCCGCTGGCCGAAGCCGAAAGCTTCGACGTCTCGATCGCAATCGAGCGGTCGACGTGCGCAATGCCATCGGCAAGCGGCAGGCGGAACACCGCGCAGCGCAGCTCCGTGGCCGCATCGACGTTCGACAGCGGATCGAGAGCGCCCGCCAGTTGTGCCAGCGCCGATTCGCCCTGGGTTGCCGAGCGACCGAGCGTCGCCGGCCCCGACACCACGCTGATCGTGCCGCTCATCGTGCTCGCGACGCGATGCGGCGTCGCGCCCTGTCCCCGGATGTCGACATTCGCGCGCACTTTGCCTCCGCGAATGTCGCGCTTGATGCCGGCCGTGGCCGCGAGGGCGGCGAGGTCGAGGTCCTGCGCATCGAGCACCAGATGGACGGCCGGTGCCTGCGCATTGCGTCCGTCGAACTGCAGCTCGCCGCGCAGCGATCCGCCGAGCATCGCGCCCGCGCTGAATTTCGCATCGAGATTCGCGTCCTTCGACGCGAACCGGGTTCCGAGCTTCGCAAGCCGCGCTCCGTCGCGCAGCACGAGCTCGCCGATTGCGATCGATCCTTCGCTGTCGACGACGGCGAGCGGCCCGATCGGCAACGGCGTGTCCGGAATGATCCATTTGGCGCCTGACGGCGGCGACGCCTTCGTCGCGGTTCCTTTCGGCCGCGCACTGCCTTCGAGATCCTTCACCGACAACGACGGCACGTCGAGGTTGACGACGTAGCGCGTGTGGCCGCCGTCGTTCACCATCTTGATCGAGCCCTTCCCGGCAAGCGGACCGTAGGCTGCGTCGAGGTCGTCCAGGCTCGTCGTCGTACCCGATCGCGCGAGCTTCGTGTCGAGCTTGACCGCCTTCCCGTCGACGTCGCCCTTGAGCGCGATCGGCAACGGCCATTGCTGGTGCAACCATTTGTCGGCCGATCCGATGTCACCGGAAAGTGCGACCGCGACGCCGTCGACGTTGCCGCGAAAGTCGACGGCGATCGGTGTCTGCATGTCACGGGCGTGCATGCCCATTCGCTCGATCGACGCGGTCGTCACGTTGCCGGTCGCACCGTTGCGATACGTGAGCGTGCCGTTGTGGATCTCGAAGTTGCCGATGCCGAAGCCCGGCACGCCTTGCGAGGCACTGCCTTGCGTCCCCGACGGCTTCGACGACGCCGTTGCGAACTCCCAGTTGCCGCGGCCCTTCGCGTCGGTCTCGAGCGAGACCTGCGGCTCGATCAGCGTGAACTCGACGACTTCAAAGCGCCGGGACAGAAGCGGCAGCAACGCAATCTGCGCCTCGATCCGTTTCGCAGTCAGCATCTGTGGCGTCTTCGCCCACGACGCGTTGCCGAAGGCCACGTTCGACAGCACGATTCGTGGCGTCAGCGAGAGCTTGATGTCGACCGGTCCCTGTATCGTCAGGTCGCGACCGGTGTCGGCCTTGACGCGCGCGGCGAGCGGCGCCACGAACCGGTTCGGGTCGACGGTCGCCACCGCGATGGCGACGCCGATCAGAAGCAGTGCGACGAGGCCGGCGACGCTACCGAGAATGATCCAGACGGCGCGAGGCATGCAGCTATTCTAGCCTTTTGGCCTGCGGCGAAATGCTTCACACGGATCGGGACGCGCAATCGCCGGAGTCAGAAACACGACGTCGAATCCCGGATGCACAGCGATCACGCGTCGGGGAAATTCAGCATCGCGCTCGTCGTCGGCGTTCACCTCGATGAAGCCGACGCTGATCGAGCGTGCGTGCGCGCCGGCGAAGCCGGGTGCATGCAGGTAAACGGGTACGCCGAGATCGTCTCGCACGTGGCCGTTTCCGGCGATCAGAACGGCGCCGTCGGCGGTCGCGTCGTCGACCAGCGCCTGCGCCATCGCCGCGTCACGCATCCGCTGCCCGAGCACGAGCCTCGGCACGATCGCGTCGGGCAGCATGCTGCAGTGGCTCTCGACGATGTCGGCCCGCAGTTCACCCGCCTGCGCATCCGTCCACCGCGCGGCGCGAAGCCGCGTCTCCATGCGCGGATGCTCGCGCTGTCCCGCATCCAGGTCGCCGCTCAACACGGTCCGCGAAAGGTTGCCGGCGCGAAGCGGCAGATGCAGCGCCAGCGCCGCAGCGACGATCGGCTCGTGCAGCGGCCATTGCCAGCCCTTCCGGTCGAGTTCGCCCGCATTCGCGACCTGCTCGACATTGTCGCCGGCGTTCTGCGCGGCGCGAAGCGCCATGTCGTGGTCGAGGTCGAACTGCTCCATGACCACCGCGGGATGCAGGGCGCGGCCTGCGATCTCGCGCAGCAACCGGGCACGAATCGTGTGATGCAGCGGATTATCGTGAATCTCGCCGAGCAGCCGATAGCGTGTGCGGGCGAGATCGGTGACGAGTGCCGCCTCGTCGATGAACCGTCCGGCGTGGACGTCGAAGATTCGGGCCGGCTCCGACGCTGGTTGAACGGGCGGCGACGAACAGGCGCCGAGCGCGACAACGAGCAGGACGACGACGCTAACGCAACGACGCGTTGACGTCTCCAAGAGCGGCATTGCCGGGTACGAGGTCCGCGTCGCGAAGCGCGTTCAACGGCACGCCGATGGTTTTCATCGCCGCATGCATGTCGTCGCTCGCCGCATCGACGTACAGGAGTCCCGTAACGACCTCGCCCTTCGCGCGACGTGATTCGAGATACGTCATCGCCGCGACCTTGTCCGACGCGTCGTAGTCGGCGTCGAGCTTGCGCAACCGAATCACGCCACCGTCGTGCAACACGACGTCGCGAACGGCACCTTCAGGATAATCGGCGGTGATCGGATCGCGCGTCGGCATGAAATCGAGGCGATTCACCGCGTCATTGTGGTCGCGGACGTAGTCGTAGCTCTTCGTCGATCCCGTATGGTTGTTGAATGCGACGCAGGGACTGATGACGTCGATGAACGCTGCACCGCGATGCGCGATGGCCGCCTTGATCAGCGGCACGAGCTGCGTCTTGTCGCCGGAAAAGCCGCGCGCCACGAACGTCGCGCCGAGCGCGAGCGCGAGCAGCACCAGATCGATCGCTTCGTCGCTGTTGATCGCGCCGCGCTTGCTCTTGCTGCCCTTGTCCGCGGTGGCCGAGAACTGGCCCTTCGTGAGGCCGTACACGCCGTTGTTCTCGACGATGTAGACCATGTTCACGCCGCGCCGGAGCACGTGCGCGAACTGGCCGATTCCGATCGACGCCGAGTCGCCATCGCCGGAGACGCCGAGGTAGATCAGGTCGCGGTTCGCGAGCGCAGCTCCCGTCAACACCGATGGCATCCGTCCGTGCACGCTGTTGAAGCCGTGCGAGTTGCCGAGGAAATACGTCGGCGTCTTCGACGAGCAGCCGATGCCCGACAGCTTCGCCACCCGATGCGGCGCGATGTCCAGTTCGTAGAACGCCTGAATGATGCCCGCGGAGATCGAGTCGTGCCCGCAGCCCGCGCAAAGCGTCGAGATTGCACCCTCGTAGTCGCGACGCGTGTAGCCGAGCGCATTTTTCGGCAGCGCCGGATGATGGAGCTTCGGTTTCGCGAGATAGGTCATTGTCAGGATCGGGTATCGGGTATCGGGTATCGGTGTTTCGGTGGAATCGATCAGGCAGCGCGTCCGCCGCTCTTCCTGATGCCTGATCCCTGATGCCTGATACCTGTCAACGGTGTTACGTTATAGAGCCGCGCCTTCTCGCCGATCTCGCGCGTGATGAAGCGCTCGGTGATCGGCGTTCCGTCGTAGTGCAGCACCGACGTGAGCTTCGCCGGATCGACGCCGCACTCGTTGACGAGCAGCATCTTGAGCTGCGCGTCGCGGTTCTGCTCGACGACGAACACGTGCTCGTGCGCGGCGATGAAATCGGCGACCGCATCGTCGAACGGGAATGCGCGAAGCCGCATCCGGTCGAGG
>JAICLP010000086.1 GCA_025925475.1 Burkholderiales bacterium
CGGACACCTGGCTGATCTTTTGCGCAAGCCGCGTGCTGACGAGGTTCTGCACGTCGGTAAGCGGCATGCTGTTCGAGCTGACGGCGAGCGTCAGCACCGGGGCATCGGCGGGATTGACCTTCGCGTAGACCGGCGGCGCGGGTAAATCCGCGGGCAGCAGCGACCCGCTCGCATTGATCGCCGCCTGCACTTCCTGCTCGGCGACATCGAGCGACAAGTCGAGCGAGAACTGCAGCGTGATCACCGAGACGCCCGATGCGCTCGTCGAGCTCATTCGCGTGAGGCCCGACATCTGGCCGAACTGCGTCTCGAGCGGCGCCGTGACCGTGTTGCTCATCACCTCGGGACTCGCGCCCGGGTACAGCGTCTGCACCTGGATCGTCGGGTAGTCGACCTGCGGCAGCGCGGAGAGCGGCAGGAAGCGGAAGCCGACCAGCCCCGCGAGCACGATCGCGAGCATCAGAAGCGATGTCGCGACCGGCCGCTCAATGAAGGGCTTTGACGGCCCCCACGCTTGCCGCTTCGCGGCTTCGCTGCCCCCCGAGGGGGCGCAATTCGCGTCTCGGGGCGGCCCTTCGACGCTCATGGGACTCATTCTTCAGCGCCGCTACTGTGTCGGCGCAGCGCCACTGGCCCGGCGCTGCCCGCGCGTTGCGCGGCCCGTGGTCTCGCCGGGCGGCGGCGTGGCGACGATGCCCGGAGCACTCGGATTGCCGGGACCCGGCGCGGGCGCGGCCACGTCGTTCGCTGCATTCGCCGTCGCGGTGCCCGCACCCGGCGTTGCCGAGGGCTGCTGCACGCCTCCGGCACGTGCGCCGCGGTGGCCGCCGCGCGTGCCGGCCGGCGGCGTGTTGGCCGCAACGTCGGCGCTCGTCTGAATGCGCGCGCCGTCCTTCAGCCGATCGCCGCCTTCGGTCACGACCTCTTCGCCGACCGCGAGCCCCTTCGTGATCTCGACGTCGTCGACGCCCGCGACGCCCGCCGTGACGTTGCGCAGCGAAACGGTGCGATCGGCATTGACGACATAGACGAAGTCGCCGCTCGGGCCATGGCGAAGCGCGATGACCGGCACGACGACCGCCGCATCGATCGTGCGCAGCAGAAGCCGCACGTTGACGAACTGGTTCGGAAACAGCGACGCGGTCGCGTTCGTGAAACGCGCCTTCGCCTTGATCGTGCCCGTCTGGACGTCGATCTGGTTGTCGAGCGTCAGGAACTCGCCGTCGTCGAGCTCGCGCGTGCGCGTGCTGTCCCATGCCGACACCGGCAGCTTCGCGCCGGCTCCCGTTTGCTCCTTCACGTCCGGCACGCGCTCCTGCGGAATCGAGAACTGCACGTCGATCGGCGAGATCTGCGTGATCGTCGCGACGCCGGTCGCGTTGCCCGCCGAGATGTAGTTGCCGACGTCCATCGGCCGCAGGCCCACGCGCCCGGCGATCGGCGCGACGACGTGCGCCCACTGCAGGTTGAGCCGCGCGCTGTTCTCGTTCGCGCGATCGACGCCAATCGTGCCGGCCAGTTGCTTCACGAGCGCGTCCTGCGTGTCGACGGTCTGGCGCGCGATCGAATCCTGCTTGAGCAGCACCTGATAACGTTCGAGCTGCACGCGCGCCGCGTTGAGCTGCGCCTCGTCACGCACCCGGGCAGCGGTCGCTTGATCGAGCGTCGTCTGGAAAGGCCGCGGATCGATCGTCGCGAGCGGTTGGCCCTTGCGGACGATCTCGCCTTCCTTGTACAGCACTTCGGTGATGACGCCGGAAACCTGCGGCGACACGGTTGCGACGGCAATCGGCGTCACGGTGCCGAGCGCTTCGATGTAAACCGGGATGTCGGCGTGTCGTGCCTTGGCGACGCCGACGGTGCTCGGCGGCGCGCCGCGAGCGACGCCGCGTCCTCCACCTGCGCGCGCAGCGGCTGCCGGTCCGCCGCCGCCTTGTGCAACCGTCGCCGGCCGATGCGTCAGGTACCACGCGAGCCCGACGATCGCCGCGAGCACGATCAATGCAATGAGACTGCCCAGACGCCGGCCGCGGCGCGAGACGGCCGAGCGCGGCGTGGTTGCCGGCGATGGTGCGGAAGGCGGTGGCGGATGCTCCATGAGAACCCCGTAGGGACGATCGCGTTCGAATTATCGCGTTGCTCGACGCTCCCGTCGGCCGGATGACGCGTTCGACCGCGTGGAACGGACGTCCGCTTACGCCGCGGCCGCCTTTCAGACGGCGATCCTAAGGCATGGTTCGGCAGCCGCCGCGCGCAACGGGCGTTTGGCGCGGCGCGAATTGCAAGGAATCGTTTCAGTGCGGGTGTCGATTCACACGCGCTCGCGCGCGTCCGCCTGTACTGTCCCCCTGGCCGCAACGTTGTCACGCGTCGGCTTGGCGAATGCGATCGGCATGCCACGCTCGACCGGTTGTCCGGCCGTCACCCATGCGTCGATGCCGCCTTTCAGCGGCCGCACGCGCCGATAGCCCTTGGCCAGCAGAAGCTGCGCCCCGCGGCGCGCCGACACCTCGTTCGGGCATGCGCAATAAACGACGATGTCGCGATCGTCGGGAAAGTCGTCGCGCTGCGCGAGCGTGTCGAGATCGAGCAGCACCGCGCCCGGGATGTGCGGTCGCGCGCCCTGCGCGAGCGACGATCCGATGTCGATGACGAACGGGCGTGGCTCGGTGTCGAGGCGCTGGCGAAGCTCGGCAACGGACATCATCGAGCTCGCGAGAAGCCGGGTCATCCGCAGCCGCTGCCACAACTTGACGAGCGCGTAAGCAGCGACTGCGACGGCAACGACCGCGCTCGCGAGCGGAAGATGCGACGCCATCCACGTGAGCGCCGCGTCGATCTCGTCGGCGAAAAGCGCGCCGGCCCCCATCGCGGCACCCGCCCACAGCACGGCGCTCGCGATCGACGCCAGCGCGAACGCGCCGACGCGCATCGACAATGCGCCGGCGATGGGCGGTGCAACGGTCGAGAATCCGGGGACGAACTTCGAGACGACGACCGAATAGAAGCCCCAGCGCTCGAAAATGCCTTCGGTCTGGCGAACGCAGGTGTCGGGCGACAGCGAGACGCGGCAGAGGAAGCGAAGTACCGGGTAACCAAAACGGCGCCCGGCCCAGAACCACAGAAGGTCGGCGGCGAGCGATGCGGCGACCGCGACGGCGAGTGCGGCGAGGAGGTCGATGCGGCCCGACACCGCGAGTGCGCCAGCGACCATCATCGTCGGGACGGCGGGAATCGGCAGGCCGAGCTGCTGCAACAGCACGTTGAGGCCAACGAAGGGGACGCCGTATCGGGCGAGCTCGGCTGCGATCGAATCCATTCGATTTCGAAGTATCGGCGGTGAAATCGCCAAATGGGAATGAGCTCCCCCGTTCGCAAGGGCCGCTCGTCTTTTGCCGACGGGTACGCGACAATCCGGTCCGGCGCGCGGACTCGCGCGCATCGCCGATAACCGATGGAAATCCGTCCGACGATGCCTGCACAGGTTGACGACGCCGAGGGACTGGCGCCGCCGCCGCGGTCGCTTGCCGCCGGTGAAGGCGCCGCGTGGTGGGGCGAGAGCTGGCGCATCTTCTGCGCCGCCCCGCTCGCCTGGGTCGGCATCTTCGTCGTGTTCGTCGTGCTGTCGATCGTGTTCACGCTCGTGCCGATCATCGGGCGTCCGATCTACGTGATGCTGACGCCGGTGTTCGCCGGCGGCGTGATGCTCGGCTGTCATGCACTTGCGCGCGGCGAGGCGCTGACGGTCGGCCATCTGTTCGATGGCTTTCGCGGCCCGCGCTTCCAGGGGCTCTTGATCCTCGGCCTGCTGTCGGTCGCCATCATGTTCGCGGTTGCCGTATTCGCCGCGGCGACGATCTTTCTCGCGCTCGGCGCGTCGGGGCTTGCCGGCATCCTGCACGTCCTCGACGCCGCGGACGTCGCCGGTATCGACTACGTCGCGCTTTCGCAGGCCATCGCGTCGGCGGGGCTCGCGATCCTCGTCGTGCTGCTGGTCTCGCTCGCGATCGCGCTGGTCGTTGCGACGGCGTACTGGTTCGCGCCCGCGCTCGTCGTGCTGAACGGCGAGCCGCCGCTTGCTGCGCTATCGAAGAGCTTCGCCGCGTCGTGGCACAACGTCGGCGCGTTCCTGCTCTACGGATTGATTTACATCGGCCTTGCGATCGGCGCATCGATTCCGCTCGGGCTCGGCTGGCTGGTGCTCGGCCCGATGGTTGCGGGAAGCTGCTATGCCGGGTGGAGGACGATATTTGGTCGATGAAGCGTCCCTCTTCCCCTCTCTCTCAGTGAGCTTCGTCCCAGTTGCGCCCCCTCCCGACGTCGACCTTGAGCGGCACCCGTAACGTCGCCACCGACGTCATCAGCGCCGGGAGCTCGCGCACGATGCGCGCGACTTCGTCGTCGGGTGCTTCGAGCACGAGCTCGTCGTGCACCTGCAGGATCAGTCGCGTGCGAAGCCCTTCGCGGTCGAGCCACGCCTGCACAGCGATCATCGCGAGCTTGACCAGGTCGGCCGCGGTTCCCTGCATGGGCGCATTGATCGCTGCACGCTCTGCGCCCGCGCGCCGGGGGCCGCTCGCCGCGCGAATGTCGGACAGGAACAGCCGGCGGCCGAACACCGTCTCGACGTAGCCCTGCTCGCGCGCGAGCTCGCGTGTTCGCCGCATGTATTCGGCAACCCCGGGATAGCGCGTGAAGTAACGATCGATGAACTGCTGCGCGGCGGCACGCTCGATGTTGAGCTGTGCGGCGAGCCCGAACGCGCTCATTCCGTAGATCAGCCCGAAGTTCACCGCCTTGATGTAGCGCCGCTGATCGGCGGACACGTCCTGCGGGGCGACGCTGAAGATTTCGGCGGCGGTGACGCGGTGAATGTCGGCATCGCCGTGAAAGGCCGCGAGCAGCGCCGGATCCTCCGATAGGTGCGCCATGATCCGCAGCTCGATCTGCGAATAGTCGGCGGAAACGATCGCGTGACCCGGCGTGGCGATGAACGCTTCGCGGATACGGCGTCCTTCGGCGGTACGCACCGGAATGTTCTGCACGTTCGGCTCGAGCGACGCGAGGCGCCCGGTGACGGCGGTCGCCTGCGAGAACGTCGTATGCACACGGCCGGTCTTCGCGTTGATCATCGACGGCAGCTTGTCGGTGTACGTCGACTTGAGCTTGGTGAGCGCCCGGTATTCGAGCAGCACCTTCGGCAACGGATAGTCGGCCGCGAGCGCCTCCAACACCTCCTCGTCGGTGGACGGCTGCCCGGTCGCCGTCTTCTTCCTGACCGGCAGCTTCATCCGCTCGAACAGCACTTCGCAAAGCTGCTTCGGTGAACCGAGATTGAACGGGCCGCCGGCGAGGCGATGCGCCTCCTCCTCGAGCGCCTTCGCGCGCTCGCCGAGCTCGCGGCTTTGCGCGTTCAATAGCTCGCGATCGACCAGGACGCCGTTGCGCTCCATGAGGAACAGCACGTCGCGCACCGGCAACTCGATCGTCTCGTAGATGAAGCGCAGCTTTTCGTCGCGCTCGATCCGCGGGTGCAGGCGGCGGTGCACGCGGAGCGCCATGTCGCTCTGCTCGGCGGCGTAGCCGGTCGCCGCGTCGAGCGCGACCTGCTCGAACCCGATGCGATTGACGCCCTTGCCCGTCACCGCGTCGTAGCCGGTCGTCGGCGTGTCGAGATGGCGCAGCGCGAGATTGGCGAGGTCGTGCGGCTTGTGCGATTCGAGCACGTACGATTCGAGCAGCGTGTCGTGCGCAACGCCGCGCAGCGCGAGCGCATGGTTGGCGAGCGCGTGCTCGGCGAACTTGAGATCGTGACCCGCCTTGCGTCGCGCCGCATTGGCGAGCCAGGGTGCGAGGCGATCGAGCACGGCTTGTCGCGAAAGCTGCTCGGGCGCACCCGCATAGCGATGATCGAGCGGGATGTAGGCCGCGCGACCGGCATCGATCGCGACCGCGATGCCGACGATTTGGCCGATCATCGGATCGCTGGCGTGCGTCTCGATGTCGACGGACACGATGTCGGCTTTTTCGATCTCGGCGAGCCAGCGCTCGAGCGCGTCGATCGACGTGATGGTTTCGTATTCGGCGCGCGGCACGGGCGCGGGCGGCGCTTCGTTCGCCTCGACCGGCGTCTCGCGACGCCCCCCGGGCTTCGGTGCGATCTCGACGTTGACGTCGGTACGTCCGAGGTCGCGCGCCCAGCCCTTGAATTCGTAGCGCTCGTAGAGCGCGCGCAACCGGTCGAGCTCGGGCTCCCCCAGCGTGAGGTCCGACACCTTCGACGGCAACTCGCAGTCGATCTTCACCGTCAACAGGCGTCGTCCCTGCGGCAGCCACTCGAGCGCGTTGCGCAGGTTCTCGCCGACGACGCCGCTCACCTCGTTCGCGCGGGCGATCAGGTTGTCGAGCGTCTCGTATTGCGCGAGCCACTTTGCCGCGGTCTTCGGGCCGACCTTCGCCACACCGGGCACGTTGTCGATCGAATCGCCGGTGAGCGTCAGAAGATCGATCACCTGGTCGGGCCGCACGCCGAACTTCGCCACCACGCCTTCGTGATCGAGCCGCTCGTTCGTCATCGTGTTGACGAGCGTGATGCCGGGCTCGACGAGTTGCGCGAGATCCTTGTCGGACGTCGAGATCGTCGTCTCCACGCCGGCCGCCTTCGCCTCGCGCGCGAGCGTGCCGATCACGTCGTCGGCCTCGACGCCTTCAACCATCAGAAGCGGCCAGCCATGCGCGCGCACGAGGTCGTAGAGCGGCTCGATCTGCAGCGTGAGATCGTCGGGCATCGAGGCGCGATTCGCCTTGTAGTCGGCGTACCACGCGTCGCGGAAAGTCTTGCCCGGCGCATCGAACACGACCGCGAAGTAATCGGGCTTGTCGTCGATCACCAAACGGCGCAACATCGACAGCACTCCGCGCAGCGCGCCGGTTGGTTCGCCCTTCGACGTACGAAGATCGGGCAACGCGTGGAATGCGCGGTACAGATACGACGAGCCATCCACGAGGACGAGCGTTGCCATGCGGTTACAAACCCACAAGATTCCCGATCTGATTGACCCGCAGGTGCTGTATTCGACGAACGGACAGGAAGCGTGGCGGGTGCTTGGGATTATGGCAGAGTTCCAGATCGCGGCCGATCAGCTGAATGGCGTGCGTCCTGCCGTCAGCATGTTCGGCAGCGCGCGCGTCAAGGAAGGCCATCCGTACTACACGACGGCGAAGGCGATCGCGCGCAAGCTCTCCGATGCCGGCTTCTCGGTGATCTCCGGCGGAGGCCCGGGATTGATGCAAGCGGCCAATCACGGCGCGCACGCGGGACGCGCGCCGGCGATCGGACTCAACATCGTGTTGCCGGCCGAGCAAGGCGGGCATCAGTACCAGGACATCAGCCTCAACTTCCGCTACTTCTTCGCGCGGAAGATGATGTTCGTCCGCTTCGCGTCGGCCTACGTCGTGCTGCCCGGCGGCTACGGCACGCTCGACGAGTTGACCGAATGCCTGACGCTCGTCCAGACGGGCAAGAGCCGGCGCATACCGATCATCCTCGTCGGCGGCACGTTCTGGCAGGGCTTCCTCGACTGGCTCGACGACAAGGTGAAAGGCGAAGGCATGATCGGCGAGCACGACATCGGCCTGATGCGCGTGATCGACGATCCCGATGCCGTCGTCGAAGCGATCTTCTCGTTCTACGAGAATCGCGGCTTCCAGCCGTCGCGCGACGAGCGCGAGAAGCTGCTCAACCTTTAGGGGCCGGATGTAGGAAAGCACCGACGTCGATATCGGCGACGAGCGGACACCGTTTCGCGGCTCGCGGCGAGCAATCGATGCGCGCGCCCTTTGCTAGAATCGAATCGCGTTCGCGATCGGTGCGTAACGCAAATTCCCTCACGGACTTCGCCATGGATGCACGTCGCCCTGCCTTGATGTTGCTGCTCTCCATGATCGCCGGATGGAGCTTCGCGCAGACGCCTGCCCGGAGCGAGCCGCTGCCGCCACCGCCGCTGCCCGATGTCCTCGGCGAGGCCGACACCGAGCCGCAGGTGACGATCCTGCACGACGACAACCAGACGACGGAAGAAGTCCGCGTGCAGGGGCGGCTGCGTTATGTGCGCGTGACGCCACGCTACGGCCGGCCGTACTATCTGTTCCCCTCGCCCGACGGAAACTACATCCGCCGCGACGGCATCGACGCGACGGTAAGGCCGCCGATGTGGGTGCTGTTCTCGTTTTGATTTAGCATTGCATGCGCGAGCCTTCGGGAGCGGCTCGCACATTTGCAGTTCCCGTTTGATTTCCGCCCTCTGAAATTGCGCTTTGGGTGTGCACGCGCGCTCGACGCGCGGCACGCGTGGTCATGTCCGTCTATACCGCCGTCACCGCCGACGAACTCGATGCGTGGCTCGCGCGCTATGCGCAGGGCGCGCTCGTCGATCTCTCGCCGATCGCGGCAGGCATCGAGAACACCAATTACTTCGTGACGACCGAGCGCGGCCGGTACGTGCTGACGCTCTACGAGCGGCTGCCCGCCGACGAGCTGCCGTTCTATCTGAACCTGATGGCGCACCTGGCGCGCGCAGGCGTACAGGTGCCGGCGCCGCTGCCGGATCGGACAGGTGCGCTCTTCTCGCATCTGAACGGACGGCCCGCGGGACTCGTCTCGCGCATCGAGGGCGCGCCGATCGACACGCCGTCGATCGCCGAATGCGCAGCCGCCGGCTGCGCACTTGCGCGGCTTCATCGCGCGTCGCTCGGCTATCGCGCGCGCCTCACGAACCGGCGGGGTCCCGCATGGTGGCGGCAGGCCGCTCGTGCGGTGCGCGCGTACATCACGCCCGAGCAGAACGCGCTTCTCGCCGCCGAAGTGAAGTTCCAGACCGGCTTTGGCAAAGTCAAGCTGCCGAAGGGCGCCATTCACGGCGATCTCTTCTGCGACAACGTGCTGTTCGCCGGCGACCGCGTCGCGGGCATCATCGACTTCGGCTTCGCAGCGACCGACTTCTTCGCGTACGACCTCGCCATCGCCGTCAACGACTGGTGCGTGCTCGACGCGTCCGATGGCGCGCTCGATCCGGAACGCGCACATGCGATGGTGCGCGCCTATCACGAGGTGCGGCCGCTGACCGACGACGAGCGCGGGCAATGGCATGCGCTGCTGCGCGCCGCAGCGCTGCGCTTCTGGGTCTCCCGCCTCTACGACCTTTACCTGCCGAGGCCCGGCGAGCTCACGCACGCGCACGACCCCCTGCCGTTCGAGCGCATCCTGCGCGCGCGCGCCGCGGCGCCGGCGCGTCCACTCGATCTCTGACGCGCCACGCAACTGCATTGACGCGCATCACGGCCGACATTCCGTTCACCCGCCACGAGGGCCGGCGCGGCAGCGCATGGCTGCGGCAGAGCTATGCGATGTTCGTCCGTCATCGGCTCGCGTGGATTGCGCTGCTGCTCGCGTATTACGTGACGCTGCTTGCGCTCGAAGCGCTGCCGTGGATCGGCGTCTATGTCGCACCGCTGGTGAAGCCGGTGCTGTCGGTGGGATTCCTCGCCGCCGCATGGACGCAGGAGCGCGGCGGCAAGCCGGCGATCGGCATGATCTTTCGCGGCTTTCGCGCCAACCTCGCCGCGTTGCTGCCGCTCGGCATCGTGTTCATCGTCGGCATCTCGATCGCGCTCGTCGCGACCGCGCTGATCGACGGCGGATTGTTGCTCGGCGTGCTCTACGGCGCCGCACCCGTCGTCGATAACGACTCCTCCGCCACCGCCGGCCGCATGGAGCAGGTGCTCTCGATGCCGCGCGTGCAGCTCGCGATGCTGTTCGGCGCTCTTTGCGCATTGCCGACCTTGATGGCGCTGTGGTGGGCGCCGGCGCTCGTCGTGTTCCAGGATGCGGGACTCGTGACGGCGTTGCGCACGAGCTTTCGCGCGGCACTCGCGAATTGGCGCGCGGCCGCCCGCTACGCGATCACGGTGTTCCTGTTCGGCGCCATCGTGCCGTCGATCATCACGACGCTCGTCGCGCTGCTGCTGCCGGCGCCGATCAATGCGACGGTCGCCGCGATCGTCGTGCTGCCGTACGTGGCGTTCTTCGTCGCGACGCTGCACATCTCGGACTACGTGAGCTACCGGGACGTCTTCCATCCCGAGGAAGAACCGAATTAGGGTCAGAGGCGAATTTCGCAGAAATGAGAAATCGGGCCGGGGAGAAATGGGGCCAGGCTCGATGTTCGTTGTTTTCCGAAAATCGAGCCTGGCCCCATTTCTATTTCTCCTCTTACCCCAGTTCGGTTTCAGGCGGCTTCGAGTCGCGCGTAGTCGAGCGCGAGCCATTTGATGCCCGCATCGCGGAAGTTCACCTGCACGCGCGCGTCGCTGCCGCGGCCTTCGGCATCGATGATCACGCCCACGCCGAACTTCGCATGGCGCACGCTCTGGCCGATCCGCCAGGAGGGAGCCGGCGGCGTCGCGCGCGGACCGCCGCCGTTCGCCGATGACGGCGCCGGCGTGAGCGCGCTGCTGCCCCATTCGGCACGATCGACGTCGTACGCCGCACGGCGGTCGCGCGGCGAGAGCCATTGCAGGAGCTCGGCCGGTATCTCGCCGATGAACCGCGACGCGATGCCGTAGCGTACCTGGCCGTGCAGCATCCGGCTTTGCGCGAGCGACAGGTAGAGCCTGCGCCGCGCGCGCGTCACCGCGACGTACATGAGCCGCCGCTCCTCCTCGATGCCGGTCATCTCGTTCAGGCTGTTCTCGTGCGGGAAGAGTCCTTCCTCGAGGCCCGTCACGAACACCGTGTGGAACTCGAGTCCCTTCGCCGAATGCATCGTCATCAGCTGCAGCGCCGGACGTCCTTCGGCCGCCTGCGTCTCGCCGGCCTCGAGCGCCGCGTGCGCGAGGAACGCAGTCAGCGGATCTGTCGCACCCTCGTCACGCGCAGCCGTTTCGGCGTCGTCCGATGCTCCCTGATGCCGGATCCCTGATCCTTGATCCCTGATTGGCGCCTCGACCGCCATATCCGCCTCGCGGACGAAGTTCTGCGCCGCATTGACGAGCTCCTCGAGATTCTCGACGCGCTCGCTGCCATCCTTTTCCGCCCGATAGTGCGCGAGCAACCCGGACGCTTCGATCACGTGCTGCACCACCTCGGAAAGCGGCAATCCCCGCGTCGCGCTGCGCATGTCCTCGATCAGCCGCACGAATGCGGCGAGCGACGTGCCCGACTTGCCCTTCACCGCACCCTCGCACGCCACCTGCCAAAGCGACGTCCCACGCGGCGTCGCCAACGACTGCAGCTGCTCGAGCGTCCGCGCACCGATGCCCCGCGGCGGAAAATTGACGACGCGCAAAAACGCGCCGTCCTCGGCCGGCTCGGCGAGTAGCCGCAGATAGGCGAGCGCGTGCTTGATCTCCGCGCGCTCGAAGAAGCGCATGCCGCCGTACACGCGATACGGCAACGCGGCGTTGAAGAGCGCGTGCTCGAGGACGCGCGATTGGGC
>JAICLP010000110.1 GCA_025925475.1 Burkholderiales bacterium
CCGTGGTATTACCCGGAAGTCACCCGCGGCGCCCAGTACGGCGCGCTCGGTCTCGACGGGTTCAGCGACCGATCGCAGTTGCGAAACGTCGTCGTCGGACTCCTCGAGCGCGGCCTTCGCGCGGCCGACATCGGCAAGATCCTCGGCGGCAACTACCTGCGCGTGCTCGGCAATGCATGGGAATCCGCGAAAGACGCGGGGTAAGAAGCAGCGGCAGGCCGCTCCACCCGCACGACCGGAAACGGAGGCAGGGTTTACGCGAGCCCCCGGGCGGGGCGATACTAGATTGCATTGCGATACAAATTCAGTGCCGTTCGGGCCGTCGCAAGGCGGTTCTCGCGCGAGCGCCCGTCTTCGACTCGCGCAACGGCAGATTCGTCGCAGTGACCGACCTCGGGAGGAAACGATGAGCACCGTGTTGCCGAACGCCGCACAGCCGTCTGCCTCGTACTCAAATCGCTGGTGGCAGATGTTGCTGGGATTCGTCGCGATGATGTCCATTTCGAGCCCGCAGTACACATGGACGCTGTTCATCCACTCGCTCGAAGGCAAGCTCGGCGCAACGCTCGCGCAATTGCAGGTCACGTTCTCGCTGCTGATCGTGCTGCAGACATTCTGCTCGCCCATCCAGGCGTGGCTCGTCGACCGCTTCGGGCCGCGCCTGCTGATCTCGATCGGATGCGCGCTGTCCGGCCTGAGCTGGGTGCTGTCGTCGTACGTGACGAACATCTGGGCGCTCTATTTCACGTACGGCATCATCGGCGGCTTCGGAACCGGCATCGTCTACGTCGGCATCATCGGCCACATGGTGCGCTGGTTCCCGGATCGGCGCGGCTTCGCCGCCGGCGTTGCGGCGGCCGGTTATGGCGCCGGTGCAATCCTGACGTCGTTTCCGATCGCCGGCATGATTCCGTCGTCGGGCTATGCGCACACGCTGTTCGTCTGGGGCTGGATCCAGCTCGTCGTCGGCGTCATCGTGAGCCAGGGCTTTCGACTCCCTTCGGCGTCATGGCAACCGGCCGCGCAAACGACGCTGGCGGCGCAGCACGCCGATCGCCAGTCGCAGCGCAGCTACAGGGCAGCCGAAATGCTGCGCACGCCGGTGTTCTGGCTGATGTTCATCATGATGTCGATGATGGCGACGAGCGGGCTGATGGTGGTGTCGCAGGTGGGCCCGTTCGCGGCCGACTTCGGCGTCAAGGACACGCTCGTGCTCGGCCTCGCCGCGCTGCCGTTGTCGCTCACGCTATCGCGCGCAACGAACGGCATTACACGACCCTTCTTCGGCTGGGTGTCCGACCATATCGGACGCGAGAACACGATGTTCATCGCGTTCATGCTCGAGGCGATCTCGATCCTGCTCTTGCTCGTGTTCGCGCGCAACGCGGCGGTGTTCGTCGTGCTGACGGGTCTCGTGTTCTTCGGCTGGGGCGAAATCTTCTCGCTGTTCCCGTCGACGCTCACCGATCTCTTCGGCACGAAGTACGCAACGACGAACTACGGTTTCCTCTATATCGCGCAGGGCGTGGGCTCGGTCCTCGGCGGGCCCGTGGCCGCGTACATTCGCGAAGCGACGGGCAACTGGACGACGGTATTCGTGATCGTGATCGTGCTCGACGTGATCACCGCCCTGCTTGCCGTCGGCGCACTGAAGGGCATGCGCCGGCGCTGGGTGATGCGATCGGCCGCTGCCTGATCTTCGCGTCATCGAACTGCATGCGCCGCTCGCGCGGCGCATGCGGAATCGGTTAGAATTCGCGCTTCGGCAGGCGCGTAGCTCAGCTGGTTAGAGCACCACCTTGACATGGTGGGGGTCGTTGGTTCGAGTCCAATCGCGCCTACCAATCCCGCAATGATCCGCACCCTCCTCGCGAGCGGCTGGACCGCATTCTCGGACGCGCGCGAGGAGCGACTCCTCGATGACGCGATCGACGATACGTTTCCAGCCAGCGACCCCGTTGCACTCAACCAGCCGGGCAGCCTCGTCTCCATGCGCTACGCGGCGCGCGAGCACCAGGCACGTACCACACGCCGGCGCCATGCCGATCGAGCCGCCGCGTTGTTGCTGACAGGCGCTGCGATCGTGGTTACGTTGTGGGTCGTCCGCAGACGATCTCGCAACGCGGTGCACTAGCCCCGGCTGTCACCACTCGCTTTCTCGAATGCGCGTCATACCTGGCGCGCCAGCAGCAAGCTCACCGCACCTGCGAATCGTTGCGTCCACGAGCGCGCCGACCAGTCGGCGTAGCTGATCGGCCGGCTGCTCGCCAGGTCGGTGGTGAAGTCCTCGAGCAGCCGCTCGGCGAGCGCTCGGTCGTTCACGGCGAGGTTCACTTCGTCGTTGAGCTCGAACGAGCGGCTGTCGAAGTTCGTCGATCCCGCGACCGACCAGGTTGCATCGACGACGAGAATCTTCGCGTGGATCATCCCCGGCTGATACTCGTAGATCTCGACGCCGCCGCGGATCAGCTCTCCGTAGTACATCCGGCTCGCGCGCCGCGCGATCGGATGGTTGTTGGCCTTGCCCGGCATCACGATGCGTACGCGCACGCCGCGTTGGGCCGCCCGCATCAGCTCACCGCGCGCGCTCTCGTCGGGCAGGAAATACGGCGTGTTGATGTCGATCGATTTCGTTGCACTCGCGACCAGAAGCTGGAACAGCACGCGCGCACGCGCGCCGCGCGCCGGTGATGGAACGCTGCTCACGACGAGGGCGTTGCGCAGGCCATGCTCCGGTTGCGCGAGAAAGAGCGCAGGATCGGCGAGGATGTCGCCCGTCGACTCGAGCCAGTTGTCGATGAACGCTCCCTGCATGCCGGCGACGACGCTGCCCGTCACGCGCACCATCGTGTCGCGCCATGGGCGCGAGCCATCTGGCGGATCGAGCCAATGCGCGCCGATGCCGGCGCCGCCGATGTAGCCGACCGTACCGTCGACGATGACGAGCTCGCGGTGCGTCCGATTGTTGAATCGCTTCAGCGTGTACCAACGAATCGGCTGGTACCACGCGACGTGGCCGCCGCTCGCACGAATCGGGTCGAAGTAGCGGTCAGGCGTCGGAAAGCTTCCGATCGCATCGACGATTACGCGGACCTGGACGCCGTTTCGGGCGCGCTCCGCAAGCGCGGCCACGAAGCGATCGCCCGCGGAGCTCCGATGGAAGATGAACGCCTCGATGTGCACGCTCTTCCGCGCCGCGGCTATGGCGGCGAGCTCCGATTCATAAAAGTCCGCGCCGTCGTGCAACACGTCGAACGTGTCGATGCGCGCGAGCTGGGCGTCGCATGTCGCGCCGACGATCCGCATGAAGGCATCCGAATCGAGGGCAACCCCCGGAGCTGTCACGCGATAGGCGAGTGCCGGCTCGAACAGCACGAGAAGCACCAGCGCGACAAGCGTCGCAATGGCGACGGCCGCAATGACGACAAGCACTGCGCTCATTGGATGCGAGGGTCCATCGACGCGGGCATCGTACCCGCTCGGCGCAGCGCCTGGACTGCGACCCTCGAGAGCCTGCCACCGGTCGGTGCTTGACACGCAACCGAACGGTTGCCTATACTGCAATCAGGCAACCACATGGTTACCTATTTGAGATGGACGACGACGCTGTCTTTCACGCCCTTGCCGACGCCAGCCGCCGCCTTCTGCTCGATCGACTGCGCAGGAAGAACGGCCAGACCCTCGCGGCACTTTGCGAAGGACTGGACATGACGCGCCAGGCGGTCGCGAAGCACCTGGCGATCCTCGAGAACGCAAATCTCGTCGCGACGAAGCGGCAGGGCCGCGAGAAGCTGCACTTCATCAACGTCGTCCCCATCAACGCGATCGCCGAGCGCTGGATGGCGAAATTCGACCAGCCGCGGCTTCGCGCACTTTCGAACCTCAAACGCGCCCTCGAAGGAGACGATCATGAGTAGTGCAGCGGAAAGCAGCTTCGTTTACGTCACTTACATCCGCACGACGCCCGAACGGCTGTGGTCGGCGTTGACGACGCCCGAATTCATGCGCCAGTACTGGTTCGACTGCCACATCGCGAGCGACTGGAAGCGTGGCTCGCCGTGGAAGCTGCAGTTCAAGGACGGACGCATCGCCGACAGCGGCACGATCGTCGAGATCGACCCGCCGAAGCGACTCGTGCTCGAATGGCGCAACGAATGGAGCCCGGAGATCAACGCAGAGGGCAACGCGCGCTGCACGATGGACCTCGAGCCCGTCGATGGCGCGATGAAGCTGACCGTTACGCACTCGATCGCGCGGCCGGGATCGAAGCTCATCGCCGCGGTCTCGGGCGGCTGGCCGAAGATCCTGTCGAACCTGAAGTCGCTGCTCGAAACCGGCGAGGTCGTGATGAAAGGCAAGTAATGGACGCCGGACGCGCGCAGGACCGAGCGCAGGCCACGGTATAATCGGCAAAAGGACGATGGCATTTCGCCAGCCCGCGAATGCCGCCGTGCGGCGCCAACGCGACCCGGGCACGAAAGGCATGGTTATGACACCGCGAACGCGTGGAGGATCGACGTAGATTCGATGCGGTGTCGCGCGCGTGACGGCTCGTCCGTCCTCGATTGAAAAAGTGCGGCTCCGCCGCACTTTTTTCATTGGAGATCACGCCATGCCCGACATCAAGCTTCCCGACGGCGCCGTCAAGCACTTCGACGCGCCGGTTTCCGTCGCCGACGTTGCTGCCTCGATCGGTCCTGGTCTCGCGAAGGCCGCGATCGCCGGCCGCGTCGACGGACGGCTCGTCGACACCTCGCACGTCATCGATCGCGACGCGCGGCTTGCGATCGTCACCGAGCGCGACGCCGACGGCGTCGACGTCATCCGCCATTCGACCGCGCATCTGCTCGCCTACGCGGTGAAGGAGCTCTTTCCCGACGCGCAGGTGACGATCGGCCCGGTGATCGAGGACGGCTTCTACTACGACTTCTCGTTCAAGCGGCCCTTCACGCCCGAGGACCTGCAGGCGATCGAGCGCAAGATGGAGGAGCTCGCGAAGAAGAACGAGCCGGTCACGCGCTCGCTGATGCCGCGCGACGAGGCCGTGAAATTCTTCGAGTCGATCGGCGAGCACTACAAGGCCGAGATCATCGCGTCGATTCCGTCCGACGAACCGATCTCGCTCTACCGCGAAGGCAAGTTCATCGACCTGTGCCGCGGGCCGCACGTGCCGTCGACCGGCCGGCTGAAAGTGTTCAGGCTCACCAAGCTCGCCGGCGCGTACTGGCGCGGCGATTCGCGCAACGAAATGCTGCAGCGGATCTACGGCACCGCGTGGGCGAAGAAGGACGAGCTCGACGCGTACCTGCATCGGATCGAGGAAGCCGAGAAGCGCGATCACCGCAAGCTCGGCAGGCAGCTCGACCTCTTCCATCTGCAGGACGAGGCGCCCGGCATGGTGTTCTGGCATCCGAAGGGCTGGGCGATCTGGCAGCAGGTCGAGCAGTACATGCGCGGCATCTACCGCGAGAGTGGCTTCCAGGAAGTGCGTTGCCCGCAGATCCTCGATCGCTCGCTGTGGGAGAAGTCGGGGCATTGGCAGAACTTCAAGGACAACATGTTCACGACCGAATCGGAGAAGCGCGACTTCGCGATCAAGCCGATGAATTGTCCCGGTCACGTGCAGATCTTCAATTCGGACCTGCGAAGCTACCGCGACCTGCCGCTTCGCTACGGCGAGTTCGGCAACTGCCATCGCAACGAGCCGTCCGGCGCGCTGCACGGCCTGATGCGCGTGCGCGGCTTCACGCAGGACGATGGCCACATCTTCTGCACCGAAGAGCAGATTCAGTCGGAGGTCACTGCATTCAACCAGGTCGCGCTCGACGTGTATCGGCAGTTCGGATTCGGAGGGATCACGATCAAGCTCGCACTGCGTCCCGAGCCGCGCCTCGGCGACGACGCGAGCTGGGACCGCGCCGAGAACGCGCTGCGCGATGCGCTGCGCGAATGTGGCGTCGAATGGACGGAGCTCCCTGGCGAAGGCGCGTTCTACGGGCCGAAGATCGAATATCACCTGAAGGACTCGCTCGGCCGCTCGTGGCAGTGCGGGACCATGCAAGTCGACTTCCAGATGCCCGGACGCCTCGGCGCCGAGTATGTCGCGGCCGACGATACGCGCAAGGTGCCGGTCATGCTGCATCGGGCGATCGTCGGCTCGCTCGAGCGCTTCATCGGCATTTTGATCGAGCACCACGCCGGCGCCATGCCGCTGTGGCTCGCGCCGGTACAGGCCGTGGTAATGACGATCACCGACCGTCAACGCGACTATGCGAGCGGCGTCGCGAAGGCGTTGCGCAGCGCCGGTTTCCGCGTGCAGACCGATTTGCGCAACGAGAAAATTAACTATAAAATACGGGAACATAGCCTCCAAAAGCTGCCTTATCAGCTCATCGTCGGCGATAAGGAGCAGGAGGCCAACACAGTGGCCGTGCGTACCCGCGGCGGCGAGGATCTGGGCTCGATGCCCGTCAAGTCCTTGCTGGCGCGCCTCCAGGAGGAGGTCGCGAGCCGCCGTTAGCCTTTCGGGGCTTCCGGCGGTATCCCCGGGGTGCCGGCCGTTTTTTGTCACTCAATGGAGATCGCACAATAGCTCTGGACAAGCAGCATCAGCGACTGAACGGCGAAATCAACGCCCCCGAAATTCGATTGGTCGGGGTGGATGGCGAGCAGCTCGGCATCGTTTCCCTGGCCGAGGCGCTCGGCAAGGCGGAGGGCGCCGAGCTCGACCTCGTCGAAATCGCCCCGATGGCGAAGCCCCCGGTCTGCCGGATCATGGATTACGGCAAGTTCAAGTACCGGGAAGCGAAGAAGCAGCACGAGGCAAAGCTCAAGCTCAAGCAGATCCAGGTCAAGGAAGTGAAGTTCCGGCCTGGGACCGACGAAGGCGATTACAAGATCAAGTTGCGCAACCTGACGCGCTTCCTGTCCGAGGGCGACAAGGCGAAAGTCACGTTGCGCTTTCGCGGCCGCGAGATGGCGCACCAGGAATTCGGCGTGCGCCTGCTGGAGCGGATCCGGGGAGATCTGGAGCCGATCGCGACCGTCGAGCAGTTCCCGAGACTCGAAGGCCGGCAAATGGTGATGCTGCTGGCCCCGAAGAAGACGTTGCCGAAGACGCATCACCCGGACAAGCTCGAGGACGGTAAGCCGCAAGACGCCAAAGCCGCAGCCGCGAAAGCGGAGCGCACCGCCGTGAGCAGCAAATAAGGAACGGATTCATGCCGAAGATGAAGACGAAATCGGGCGCGAAGAAGCGTTTCCGCGTGCGCGGAAGCGGCTCGGTCAAGCGTGCCCACGCAGGCAAGCGACACATCCTCACGAAGAGGACCACCAAGAACAAGCGGCAGCTTCGCGGCATCACCGGAATCCACGAGACCAACGCGGATTCGGTGCGCGCGATGCTGCCCTACGCGTAAGGAGCGGCCATGCCCAGAGTCAAACGTGGCGTGACCGCCCGCGCGCGGCACAAGAAGGTGATCGAGCAGGCCAGGGGCTATCGCGGCCGGCGCAACAGTGTCTATCGCATCGCGAAGGAAGCAGTGATGAAGGCCGGTCAGTACCAGTACCGCGACCGGCGCACGAAGAAGCGCGAGTTCCGCGCACTGTGGATCGCGCGCATCAACGCGGCGGCCCGCGAGCTCGGCCTCACGTACAGCGCATTCATGAATGGCTTGAAGAAGGCGTCGATCGACATCGACCGCAAGGTCCTCGCCGATCTCGCGGTGCACGACAAGGCAGCGTTTACGAAGATCGCGGAGCAGGCCAAAGCTTCCCAGGCCTGAGTCGCGGATCGAACCCCAAGGGAGGCGCGAAACCGCCTCCCTTTCTTTTTGATTCGTACCATGGATGATCTGGACAGCATCGTCGATGGCGCCCTCGCCGACTTCCAGGCGTGCATCGATCCTGCGGCGCTCGAGAACGCGAAAGCAAAATACCTCGGCAAGGCGGGCGCGCTGACCGCGCAATTGAAAGCGCTCGGCAAGCTGCCGGCGGACGCGCGTGCGGCCACCGGTGCGCGGATCAACGCCGCGAAGGCGAAGCTCGAGGGAGCCCTCGTCGCGCGCCGCGCGTCGATCGCCGATCTGAAGCTCGCCGCACAGCTTTCGGCGGAAGCGCTCGACGTCTCGCTGCCTGGTCGCGGCGTCGGCGTGGGCGGTTTGCATCCGCTGACCCGCACGCTCGAGCGCGTCGAAACGCTGTTCCGCTCGCTCGGCTTCGACGTCGCCGACGGTCCCGAGATCGAGGACGACTTCCACAACTTCACCGCGCTCAACACACCCGAGAATCATCCGGCGCGCTCGATGCACGACACGTTCTACGTCGAAGGCGGCCTCGTGCTGCGCACGCATACGTCGCCGATCCAGATTCGCTACATGGAAACGCACGCGCCGCCCATTCGCATCATCGCGCCGGGCCGCGTCTATCGCGTCGACAGCGATGCGACGCATTCGCCGATGTTCCACCAGGTCGAGGGCCTGTGGATCGGCAGCGATGTGTCGTTCGCGGATCTGAAAGCGCTGTTCAGCGACTTCCTGCGCAACTTCTTCGAGCGCGACGACGTGACGCTGCGCTTCCGGCCGTCGTTCTTCCCGTTCACCGAGCCGTCGGCGGAGATCGACATGCGCTTCGGTGATGGCGGCTGGCTGGAGATCTCGGGTGCGGGACAGGTGCATCCGAACGTGCTGCGCGCCGTCAACATCGACCCCGAGCGCTGGCAGGGTATCGCGTTCGGCATGGGACCCGATCGCCTCGCGATGCTGCGCTACGGCGTCGACGACCTGCGGCTCTTCTACGAAAACGACCTGCGGTTCCTCCGCCAATTCCAATGAAATTTCCGGAGCGGTGGTTGCGCACGCTGGTCGATCCGCCGATCGACACGGCAACGCTTTGCGACAAGCTCACGATGGCGGGCTTCGAGGTCGAGGACGTGACGCCCGCTGCACCCACGTTCACGAACGTCGTGGTCGGCGCGATCACCACAGTCGCGCCGCATCCCGGTGCCGATCGGCTTCGCGTCTGCACCGTCGACGTCGGCCGCGATCGCGCGTTGCAGATCGTCTGCGGCGCACCGAATGCGGCAGTGGGGATGCGCGCACCCGTCGCGATCGAAGGCGCGACGCTGCCCGGCGGACAGGCGATCGCGCGCACGACGATGCGCGGCATCGAGTCGCAGGGGATGCTCTGCTCGGCACGCGAGCTTGGGCTGGCCGACGACGCGTCGGGTTTGCTCGCGCTCCCGCCCGATGCGACGCCCGGCCAGGACCTGCGCGAAGCGCTTGCGCTCGACGATGCGCTGATCACGATCAAGCTCACGCCGAACCGTCC
>JAICLP010000456.1 GCA_025925475.1 Burkholderiales bacterium
GTACATGTGCGGAAACAGCGCATACGACTGGAACACCATGCTGACGTCGCGCTCGTTCGCCGCGCGATGCGTGACGTCGGTGCCGCCGATCAGGATGCGCCCGCGCGTGACGGGCTCGAGGCCCGCGACCATCCGCAACGTCGTCGTCTTGCCGCAGCCCGACGGGCCGAGCAGCGTGACGAGCTGTCCCGGGCGCACCTCGAACGAGATGTCGTCGACCGCGACGACGTCGTTGTAACGCTTGGTGACGCCGTCGAAGACGACACCCCCTGAAGCTTTTGTCATCGCATTTCCCGATTCATTGTCCGGCCCCCACGACGCCCGCCGCACGCCGGCCGAGGCGCGCTTCGCCGACGAACTTCTGCATGCCGAGCAGCACCGCGAGCATGAAGAGCATCAGCACCGTCGAGTAAACGATCGCGAGCGGATATTCGCCGGCCTCGACGCGATTGATGATGTAGACGGTCGACAGGTTGTATTTCGCCGTCGCGAGGAAGATCACCGCGGAGACCGCCGTCATCGCACGCGTGAAGCTGAACACGAGCGTCACGAGGATCGCCGAGCGCAGAAGCGGCATCATCACGCGGATCAGCGTGCGCAGCGTCGACGCCCGAAGCGTCGCCGACGCCTCGTCGAGCGTGCGGTCGATCTGCGCGAGCGCGGCGACGCCCGACCGCACGCCGACCGGCATGTTGCGGAACACGAAGCACAGGACGAGGATGATCATGCCGCCGGTGAGCTCGAGCGGCGCGACGTTGAAGGCGACGATGTACGACACGCCGATCACCGTGCCCGGCACCGCGAAGCTGACGAGCGTCAGGAACTCGAACGCGCGCCGGCCCGCGAACCGATGGCGCGTCACGACGTAGGCCGACAGCAGCCCGACGAGTGCGGTGAGCGGCGCCGAGACGAGCGCCACCTGGATCGTCGTGAACAGGCTGTCCCATGCGGAGCCGCTGAACAGCACGCCGTGCGACGACCACTCGATCCGGAAACCGTCGAGGAAATGGCGGAACGACGGCGTCATGTCGCCGCGGCCGATGTCGCGGACGAAGCCGCCGGTTGCGATGACCGCGTAGCACATCAGCGTGAACACGATGAATCCCACCGCAATCCAGAAGCATGCGAGCCAGAGCCTGCGCGGCAGCGGCGCCGCGGCACCGCCGTCACCCTTGCCGCCGACGGTCACGTAAGAAGCGCGGCCGACCCAGCGCTGCTGCAGGAAGAACGCGAGGAGCGTCAACGCGAGCAGCACGATCGCGAGCACCGCGGCGCGCCCCGCATCGTATTGCGCGCCCGCGACGGCGAAGAAGATCTTGGTCGACAGCACCTCGAAGTTGCCGGCGAGCACGATCGGGTTGCCGAAATCGGCGAGGCTTTCGACGAACGCGAGCAGGAACGCGTTCGCGAGCGCGGGACGCAGCAGCGGCCACGTCACCGTGCGAAACACGCGTCCGAGCGATCCGCGCAGCGTCTGTGCCGCCTCCTCGAGCGCCGGGCTGA
>JAICLP010000058.1 GCA_025925475.1 Burkholderiales bacterium
ACCTGGCTGCCGTTCGTCGCGAAGCTTCTCGCGCTGATGCTCGTGCCCGTCGTGCTGCAGGCGGTGCTGATGCTGACCGGCCTCGGAATCCAGACCGCGAAGGGCTATCACCGCTACGAGCTCGGCCTGTACCTGCATGCGTTGTTCGGGCTCGATCTCGTCGACTACTGGCTCGTCTGCGTGCTCGCGCTCACCGTGCAATCGATCGTCAACCAGAAGTATCTCGGTCATTTCGTGATGATCATCTATTTCGTCGCGGTCGAGTTCGGAAGCGTCCTCGGCTTCGAGCATCACCTGTACAAGTACGCCACGAACGGGTCGTTCACGTACTCGGACATGAACGGCTTCGGTCCATTCCTCGTGCGCGTGCGCTTCTTCCAGGCGTACTGGGCGGCCGCGGCGCTGCTGCTCGCGCTTGGTGCCTATCTTTTCTGGCCGCGCGGCACGTCGAGCGACTGGCGTTCGCGCGTGACCGCCGCGTGGCGACGCGCCACGCCAAGGGTCGGCGCGATCGCCGCCTTCGGCGTCATCGCAATGGCGACGCTCGGCGGGTACATCTTCTACAACACGAACGTGCTGAATCCATACCTGACGACGTACGATCGGGAGGCGCGACAGGCCGCGTACGAAAAGCGCTACAAGACGCTCGAACCAGCGCCGCAGCCGAAGATCACCGACGTCACCGTCAACGTCGATCTCTATCCGGGCGAGCAGCGGGTGCGGATGAAGGGACGCTACCTGCTCGAGAATCGCACGTCGCAGCCGATCGACGCGATTCACCTGTCGTTCCTGCGCGGCGAAAAGCTCGTGATCCACACGCTCGATTTCGGCACGCCGACGACGCTCGTCACCGACGACATGAAGACCGGCGTGCGCAGCTACCGGCTCGCATCGCCGCTTGCGCCGAAGGGACGGCTCGCGCTCGACTTCGATCTCGAGGTGCCGACGCATGGCTTCACGAACAGCGGCGCGACGACCGACGTCGTCGCGAACGGCTCGTTCATCAACGGCCAGTCGGTGCTGCCTTTCATCGGCTACCAGGAGCGCGGCGAGCTCGTCACCGACAGCGACCGCAAGAAGTTCGGACTGAAGCCGAAGGAGAGGATGCGCGCGCGCGACGATCCGGTCGGCCTTGCGCAAAACGGCCTGTCGACCGATGCGGACTTCATCCATTTCCAGGCGACCGTCGGCACCGATGCCGACCAGTACGCGATCGCGCCGGGCTACCTGCAGCGCGAATGGGTGCAGAACGGCCGCCGCTACTTCAACTACGTGATGGACGCGCCGATCCTCGACTTCTTCGCATTCCAGTCGGCGCGTTATGCGGTGGCGAAGGATCGCTGGCACGACGTCGCGATCGAGATCTACTACCAGCCGGGCCACGAGTACAACCTTGCCCGGATGATGGCCGCGACCAAGGCGGGCCTCGACTATTTCACTGCGAATTTCGGACCGTACCAGTACCGCCAGTTCCGGATCGTCGAGTTTCCGCGGTACGCCACATTCGCCCAGTCGTTTCCGAACACGGTGCCGTATTCGGAAGGCATCGGCTTCATCGCGCGAGTGCGCGACGACGACTCCGACGACATCGACTATCCGTACTACGTGACCGCGCACGAGCTCGCGCACCAGTGGTGGGGCCACCAGGTGCCCGGCGCGAACGTGCAGGGCGACACGATGCTCGTCGAGACGCTCGCGCAGTATTCGGCGCTGATGGTGATGAAGAAGAAGTACGGCGAAGCGAAGATGCAGCGCTTCCTGCGCTACGAGCTCGACCGCTACCTGATCGGCCGCAGCACCGAGCAGAAGAAGGAGCTGCCGCTCGCGCGGGTCGAGAACCAGGACTACATCCACTATCGCAAGGGAAGCCTCGTCATGTACGCGCTCGCCGACTACATCGGCGAGGACAACCTGAATCGCGCGATTCGCGCGTACCGCGACAAATGGGCGTTCAAGGGCCCGCCGTATTCGACGACGAAGGACTTGCTCGCCGAAATCCGCGCGGTGACCCCTCCGTTGGTCGCCTACGTGATCGACGACATGTTCGACACGATCACGCTCTACGACAACCGCGCGCTATCCGCGACGGCGAAGGCGCTTCGGGATGGCCGCTACGAGGTGACGATCGACGTGTTCGCGCGCAAGCTCAAGGCGGACGACCTCGGCAAGGAAAGCGAAGCCCTGCTTTCCGACCTGATCGACATCGGCGTGCTCGACGAGCACGACGAGCCGCTCTTCCTCGAGAAGCGAAGGATCGACAAGCAGAAGATGACGTTCACCGTGGTCGTCGGGAAGAAGCCCGCGCGCGCGGGGATCGATCCCTACAACAAGCTGATCGACCGCCGCCCGAAGGACAACACGGTCGCGGTGAGTTTCGAAAAGGCGGCGCGCTAGCCTTTGCCGAGCTTTTCCTTGGCAAGCTTGAACTGCCTGTCGAACGCGTCGAGCACTTCCTTCACGTGCTTCGGGTCTTCGGACCCCGCGACTTCCGCCTCGGAAATGCCGGTGTTCTCGCAGTTGACGATCGTTCCGGTCTTGCCGCGCCAGCGCTTGTTGACGACTTCCATGTTGATCCGGCAGCGCACGACCTTCTCGGGCTTGTCCCAGCCGTTCGCTGCGTTGGGGTCGCCCTTGAAGCCACGCTTCTCGAGGCCGGCCATCACTTCGGAGATGCGCGTCAGCGCCTTCTGGTCGTAAGCGGGGTCGTTGCGCCAGAACTGCGTCTCGAGGAAGACCTTGTCGCCGGCGCCGTCGCGCATGTAGACGTACGGGTTGAGCTTGCGAGCGGCCTGGTCGGGCGAGTCCTTGTATTGCGCAGACGTTGCCGTGGCGGCCAGCGCGAACAGACCGCAAACGGCGTAATGCATCGCTTTGGACATGGGACTGTTCCTCCTTATCGTTCGAGCGATTCTTTTAACACACGCGAATGCTGCGCCACCGCAGGGCCGTTCGCGAGGCAATCGTCAAGCGGGCGACAGCACGCCGTCGTCCCCCGGACGCCGCACGCGCCCGTCGAGCGTGATGCGCCAGATGCCCGAGAACAGCAGCCAGAAGCCGGTCAGAAGGCCGATGAACGCGATCGAGCTCGCGGGCCAGCCCCATGCGATCAGGCCACCGATGATGATCGCGAGAATGCCGTCGAACAGCACCCATCCCCAGCCCTTCGCCGGTTTGACGCGGAAGGCGAGGATCACGCGGACGATGCCGCCTGCGAAAATGAACGCGCCGATCCAAAGCGCGAGCGTCGCGACGCCTGCAATCGGGAAGAACAGGATCAGAAGGCCGAGGATCAGCGTGATGATGCCGGCCGCGAGCTTCCAGCCGAAGCCGGCGCGATGGCGCGTCTGGAACGAATGGACGATCTCCACGATGCCGGCGACGATCAGGAGCCAGCCGAGCGTCAGCACGGTCGCGAACGCGGCGATTTCCGGCATCAGCAGCGCGAGAATGCCCATGATGATGAGCACGATGCCCCATGCGATCGACCAGCCGCGATGCGGGCGGGAATTCAAACCGGGAGCAGATTGCGCAGTTGCCATCGGCTGCCTCCACTGCAAATGACAGGGCCCTGGTGCGGCCCCGGGAATGGGTTAGGCGACATTCGCTGCCATACGTTCGCACTCGCGCTGCATCGCTAGTCGCGGGGCGTCGGGCCGAAGCGGCGCATCGCGGCGACCGGCTGAGCCGGCACTCCCTGCAGCTTCGTGCCCGCCGTCGCGGCCCTCGTGACGACGCTGCCGCCGGCGACGACGACGCCGGCGCCGAGATCGACGTTGTCGACGACGACGGCGCCGATGCCGAGCAACGCCTCGCTTGCGATCGTTGCATGTCCTGCAATTGCCGTTCCGGCGGAAAGCCAGGTGCGCCGCGCGACCACGACACCGTGGCTTACGTAGACCAGGCTGCCGATTTTCACGTCGTCGCCGATTGTCGTGTGCGAAAGCATTCCGCGGCAGACGCAGGTGTGCGCGCCGATGTCGACGCGATCGCCGATGCGCACGCCGGCGAGGTGCGGGAAGAAACTGCGGCGGCCGTCGGCGCGCTCGTGGTACGCGAGGCCCACCCAGCCGATGACCGCATTCGGGCCGATGACGCAGTCGTCGCCAATTTCGCTGTCGTCGTAGATCACCGCACCCGGCGCGACGCGAGTGCGCGCGCCGATCCTGACCTGCGCGCCGACCGATGCAAGCGGCGAAACGGACGCGCTCTCGTCGACGCGCGCATGCCGGTCGATGCCGGTTGCGGGATCGAGCGGGCGGGCCGCGCCGGGCAGCAGGAATCCGACGATATCGATGAACGCCGAACGCACGTCGTCGACGGCGATGAACGCCGTTTCGCCATTGGGTCGGCCGCCGATACTTTTCGGCACGATAACGACCGCCGCCGCGCTGCCGGCGAGCCGGTCGTCAGCGCGCGCCGCATCGCAGAACGCGAGAACGTCTGCTGCGCGCGACGACAGTGCACCGATTGCACGAATGCGCCGGTCAGGATTGCCGATCAGCGACGCGTCAGGCAATCGTTCGGCGAGCGCGCGCGCGGTCACCGGTTGCGAGAGTGGGCGCGCGAAGTCGGTCATTCCGTGGCAACCTCCGCGAAGCCGCTTTGCCGGTCGTGCTCGGCGCACTGCCGCCAGACGGCATCATCGGGAATCGCATCGCGCGGCATGTGCTGCGCGAGGTCGACGCCCGCGCTCTTGAAGCGCCAGAGCAGGTACGGATGCTTGCGGGCGAGGCGCGTGCGATAGAACAGCGTGTGCGCGCCGTTGGTGCCGAACGGCCGGTCACGCAGCTTCGCGAGCACCTGGCGGTCGCCGCCGGTGCCGCCGGCGTAACGCGTCATCGCCCACTCGGGAAAGACGTCGCTGCACGCGAGCGTATCGATGAAAAAGCAGTTGGTGTCGACGAAGCCGCCCTGCGCCTGCGCGTAAACGCCGCGTCCCGGTCCGACCGATTCCCACGTGTCGCGGCAGAGCAGTGCGCCCGTCGACGCAGCGACGAAGTGACGAAGCGAGAAGGCCCACTCCTTGCCTCGCACCGCGGCGAGCATCGATGCGATGTGGTTTTGCGCATACCAGTTGTCGTCGTCGAGGTACGTCACGTAGCGACTGTTCGCCGCGTAGCTCAGGATCGTCTTCAGTGCGCCGCCGTAATGGCTCGGATAGATTCCGCCGTTGCGCTGCGACGTCGAATAGCCGAGATCGAGGATCGTGACGGCGACGTGCGACGGGCTTTCCCGCGCGAGCGCTTCGACGTGCGCGCGCTCGCCGATCCATTTGTCGATGCCGACGAGCACCTGGATGCGGCCGTCGAACTGCTGCGCGTAAACGGAGCGCAACGCCTGCGCGAACGTGCCGCGCGCGACGGTCACCATGACGACGGCCGCGTCGAACGGTGCCTGCAGATCGGTGGTCATCGTGTATCCTTGAAAGGCCCGCCGCGACCATCGCCCACGTGGCGGCGCCTTGCATTGTCGCCGATCATCTCCGCAGAGAAATCCCCGTGAGCCGCTCGCTTCTGATTCTCGTCGTGACCGTCCTCGTCGTCGCGGCCTCGTATTATGGATTCAGCCGGTATGCCGCGAACAGCCAAGCGCCGGCGAATGCCGCCACCGCGATGTTGCCGCAGGCGGCCGAGACGACAAAGGGCAATGCGCAGGTCGCTGCGCCGAGCGCGCCGCCAGCAGCACCTGCGAATGACGCGGCGCCTTCGACACCATCGGTCGCCGCGGCCGGCCCCGCCACACCGTCCGCTGTCCCGGCAACAGCGGCGCCAAACACGTTCTCGATCGTCATCGACAAGGCGCATCCGCCGGCGCCGTCCGACGTCATTCGCGTGAACAAGGACGATCAGGTCACGCTATCGATCAGAAGCGACCGCGCCGGGCATCTCGAGGTGCACGGCTACAGGAAGGAAGTGAAGGTCGAGCCCGGGACGACGGCGACCATGTCGTTCGCAGCCGTGCGCACCGGACGCTTTCCGATCGATCTGCACGCGAGCGACGGCGCGCACGTCGAGGTCACCGCGCTCGAGGTGATGCCGAAATAGCGCTCCTTCGCGCTACAGTCCGAACTCGCGCAGAACGGCGGCCTTGAGCGTCGCCGCTTCGCGGCTTGCAAGATCACGCGGCCGCGACAGCGGCACGTCGAAGATCGCCTGGATCGTCGCCGGCCGTGGCGACAGCACGATGATCCGGTCCGCCATGTGAATCGCCTCCTCGACGTCGTGCGTGATCAGCACGCAGGTATGGCGTTCCTGGTCGAGGATGCGCAGCACCTCGATGCGCGTGCGGAGGCTCGTCAGCGCATCGAGCGCCGAGAACGGCTCGTCCATGTAGAGGATCTCGGGCCGCACGACGAGCGCGCGCGCGAGCTCGACGCGCTTCAGCATGCCGCCCGACAGCTCGTGCGCGTAACCGCGCTCGAATCCGCGCAAGCCCACGAGGCCGAGGTAGTGATCGGCGCGCGACTTCCGGTCGGGATCGTGGCCGTTCAGCCCGAAGTACATATTCTGCTCGACGGTGAGCCACGGGAAAACCGATCCGCGCTGCGAAATGACGATGCCCTTGCGGCTCGGGCCGCCGCGCACCGCGCCATCGACCTTCACCGAGCCTACGTCGGGCCGATCGAAGCCGGCAAGAATGTTGAGAAGCGTCGTCTTCCCGCAACCCGACGGGCCGACGATCGCAACGAACTCGCCATCGGCCACCGCGAGGTCGATCCCCGCGATGACGGGAAGCGTGCCGTTGCCGTTCGCGTAGCTCTTGCGTATGCCGTCGGCGACGATCTTAGCGGGCATAGCGCCACCTGACCGCGCGAAGCCCCTCCATGCGCCGCATCATGGTGTCGAGCAGGAGGCCGGTCACGCCGATGATGACCATGCCGGCGACGACCAGATCGTAGCGGTTGCCCGCGTTGCGCGAGTCGATGATCAGGTACCCGAGCCCCGAATGCAGCGCGATCATCTCGGCCGCGACGACGACGAGCCAGGCGACGCCAAGGGCGATGCGCATGCCGACGATGATCTGCGGCAGCGCGGCCGGGATCACGACTTGAACGAAGAGCTTGCGTCGCGATACGCCGAAGTTCTCGGCGGCGCGCAGATATTGACGCTCGATCGTGTGCACGCCCGTGACCGTCTGCACGACGAGGGGAAACACCGACGACAGGAAGATCAGGAAGATCGGTGATGCATCGCCGACGCCGAACCACAGGATCGCGATCGGGATCCATGCGATCGGCGAAATCGGACGAAGGAGCTGCACGATCGGATTGAACGTGCGAAACGCGCCCTGCACCCAGCCCATCCACAGTCCGAGCGGCACCGCGACGAGCACGGCAATCAGGAATCCCGCGGCGACGCGAAAAAGCGACGCCCCGATGTGATCCCACAGCGTGCCGTCGCGCAGGAGCTCGAGCGTCGCCGTCACGACCGCAAGGGGCGTCGGGAAAATCGGCGAATGCGTCGCGACGACGCAAATCCACCACACGCCGACGAGCAGCAGCACGACGGCGAGCGCGGGAATCGCGCGCTTCAGCATCAAGCGGTGCGATGGCCGAGCCATGCGGCGAACGTCACTTTCGCGCGCCACGCCAGCCGGCGCCAGCCGGGCGAGGGTGGCGGAGCGACGTCGATCACGAGCTGGCCGTTCTGATGGAGCGAGCAGGCGAACTGATAGTGCGACGCGAGGCGAAACGGCAACTCGAAGCGCTGCCCGGGCATGATCAGCACCGGCCCGAACATCTGCGGAACGTCGTCATCGTTGCGCAGCACGAGTATGTCCTTGACGCCGAGCGTGAGTTGGATGTGCGACGGCAGGACCTCGACATAGTGGCCCGCCATTCGCTTTGCGAACGTGCCCCTCGGAATCAGGTAGACCTGCTCGCGCGAGCCCGCCTCCACGGGCGCGAACGCGGCCCATGCGACCGCTGCGAGCAGCAGCAGGCATGAGCAGGCCGCAACAATGCGTACACGCGTCGTCATCCGATGGCGCTTGAAACGCGGGGCAATCAACGCACGGTGGCGGTCACCGACACCTTGCCGGCATTGCGGAAGGTGAGCACGAGCGGGATCGACTGTCCCGTGCGGAGCTCGCGTGTCAGGTCGAACAGCATCAGGTGATATCCGCCAGGCTTCAGCTCGACCTTGCCGCCGGCCGGCACGGCGACTTGCTCGACCTGGCGCATCATCACCATGCCGGCGTCCTGGTAGGTCTCGTGAACCTCGGCGGCGCGCGCGGCATCGGTGGATGCCGACAGGAGTGCATCGGCCGTCGCACCGTTGTTGACGATCGTCGCATACACGGCGCCGTTGCCGCTGCCCGATTTCGCGGCCTCGCCTTCGAGCATCGGCGCATGGCGCGCCCATGCGTCCCGAACGCTGACCGCCGGACCCGCTGCAGTCGCAGGGACCGACAGCATGGCGAAGGCGGCGAGCGCCACGAGCGAGGAGCGAATCTTCACGATGTCAGCCTGCGAGCAGCGCACCCACGTCGTGCGCAATGTCGTCCGGCGTGACGCCGAACGGCATGACCGCCCGCAGATAGCCAGCGGGGTCGATCAGGAAGATGTAGGCCGAATGATGGATCACGTAGTCAGCCGGATTCGTTTTCGACGGCTCCCGCGTCATGGTCACGCCGTACGCCTTGCGCATGCCGCTCAGGATGTCGGGCGAAGCGGTCGCGCCGATGAACGACGCGTCGAACGCGTTCATGTACTTGCGAAGTCGCGCGAGGTCGTCGCGCTCGGGATCGACGGTGACGTACACGACCTGCATGCGGTTGCCGGCAACGCCGAGTTTCTTGCGCGCTTCGGCAAGATATGCCAGCGTCGTCGGGCACACGTCGGCGCACGACGTGTAACCGAAGCTCAGCGCGACGACCTTGCCGTGGAAGCCCTGGATGCGCACGTCACCGCCGTTCGTCCCATGAAGTGCGAACTCCGGTGCTGCGCGCGGCGGCGTGAACGTGCCGGAACGCAGCGGCTCGGCTGCCGCGAGCGACGTTGCGGACGCGAGCAGCACGGCCAGCAGCGCACGGAGCAGGGAAAACACGGTGGGCCGGTGCCGCCGATCAGAGGCTGACGGACGCCGGCTTGATGGCGCGCACGAAGCTTTCATCGACATAGTTCTCGTAGGCGCCGTGGCGCTTGATCGTGCCCGCGGCGAGCGAAAGCTGCATCAGCTCCTCGAACTCGCTTCGCACGAGCCGCAGATCGCCATACGTGACGCGGTCGGAAGGATGATCCATCACGTACTGCAGCACATTGGGGTCCTGGTTGAAGAACTTGCGGCCGGCGGCGATCTGAACGGCCTTCGTGCGATTCGCCGGGTCGAGGTCGAGCCAGGTGCCGGCGCCCTGCACGTAATTGACGAGCTGCTGGACGAGCGGCCGGTTGTCCTTGATGAGTTCGTCGCGCACCGTGAGCACGCAGCAGATGTAGCTCGGCCATTCGTCCCGCGTCATCTTGAGCGGCCGCGCATAGCCGGCGCGCTCGGCGACGGCACCGAACGGCTCGCCGGTCGCGTACGCGTCGACGGCCTTCGCATACAGCGCGGCCGGCATGTCGGGCGGCGCCATCTCGACGACGTCGACGTCCTTCACCGTCATCCCTTCCTTGGCGAGCATCTTGATCAGGAACAGGTAGTCGACGGCGAAGCGGCTGGGGATCGCAATGCGCTTCTTGGAAAGGTCGCGGAACGTCCGATACGGCGCGTCGTTGCGCACCATGATGACGGCGCCCGAGCGGTGCCCGAGCGAGACCACCTTGACCGGTATCGCGTGGTCGGCGAGGTCCATGATGAGCGGCGCGAGCATGTATGCCGCCTGCAGCCTTCCGCTCATCAGCGATTCCTTGAGCTCGGGCCAGCCGCTGTACTTCGCGAACTCGAAAAGCGGCGATCCGTTGGCCGAGGCCGACGCCTCGCACGCGACGGGAAGCGTCAGGTTGCACGTGACCGGCAACCCGCCGACGGTGAGGGGCTTGGCGGCGCCGCGAACGCGGGTGGCCGCGACGCCGGCGCAGATGAGTGCGCCCGCGCCCGCGAGGAAGCGTCGCCGCCGCACGAGACGCGAAAGCCGCCAATCGTCCTGCATGAACTCCTCCTCCATGTCACCCGGCGTCCCGCAATTTGCGCGGAGTCCCGAACTATAACGCTTCAAACCGCGCTCGTCGGCACGGTGCGGGCACGTCGTGTCGAAAGCCACATCTCGATCAGAAGTGCCGTCGGACCGACGATGAACAGCGCGTAGTACGGCGCGTAGACGTTCTGCTGCAACCGCAGGACCATCTCGAGCGATGCGATCGCGAACGCGACGACGCATTGCCCGGTCTTCGAGCGCACCGTCGTCTTCGGGTCGGTGATCATGAAGAAGATGAAAAGCTGGTACATCGGCCCGGTGATCGGCGCGATTTCCGATTGCCATGGGTTGCCGGTGATGGCGCTGCGCAGGAGCGCGTAAACGATGAACGACACGACGTAAGTTGCCGTGATGTGGAAGCGGCGCAGGCGCCAGATGATCAATGCCCCGAGCACCCAGATGACCAGCATCGGCCACAGGTAATTGCCCCACTGGATGCTCAGGCTGCCGACCGTTTCGCCGGCGAGGAACAGCATCGCGGAGATGCCGAAGTTCGATGGATTCCACAGGTGCCGGCCCTTGACGCGCAGCACGTATTTGGACGTGATCGAGAGCGCGCTGCAGAGCGCATACGGCCAGTACGCCGGCGAGCGGATGAGGATGCCGACGCTGATGCCGGTGATGTACGCGCTCGCCGGGTGCACCCATTTGCCGTAGAAGATCCGTCCGAGCGCGAGCTCGATCACGATGCTGACGACGATCGCCAGCAGTGTCTTGTCGAAACCTTCGAGAATGCCGAACGTCGCGTGGCCGACGAGAAGGATGCACGTGATGAACGCCGGAACGAGATACGGGTTGTCGAGGCTCAGCAGCTTCGCCAGCGTGAGCGGTTGGCGCTTGCGCAACCCCTCACCCGCCGCGCTTGCGGGCAAAGGGGCGGGGTGAGGAGCGCGTGGATCGCCGCTCACGCCGGCTCCTTCACCTTATGCAATTGCCCGGCGGCCGGCTTGTCGATCGTCTGCACGACGCCCGACGGCCAGCGGATCACCGCCTTGTCGATCGACGCCTTCTTGCCGAGCCCGAAGTGCAACCGCCGGTCGTTTTGCGCGGCGAAGCCGCTTCCGCCGGACACGTGCTGCACCTGTTGCTGGCCGTTCCAGAACAGGCGAACCTCGGCGCCGATCGCACTGCGGTTGCTGCGCGTGCCTTCGAGCGCGAATTCGATCCAGTCCGACGACGACGGCGCCATGTTCTTGTAGATCAGGAGCGGTCCATTCTGATTCGCGACGACGACGTCGAGCACACCGCGGTTCCACAGATCGACGAGCGCGACGGCGCGGCCGTCGAACGTGTCGGTGACGCCGACCGCTTGCGCAACGTCGACGAACTTGCCCGCGCCGTCATTGATCCAGACACGCTTCTGCTGATAGCCGGCGAGGCTTCTGCCGTCGAACGGCGGCCAGTTCCTCGCGTCGCCGATGATCGTGCTGTTGCCGCCGGACACCTTCGAGAAGTCGTACCAGTAGCTGCGCTTGCGATCGGCCGACACGTAGCCGTTGGTGAGATAAAGGTCGAGCGTCCCGTCGTTGTTGAAGTCGCCGAATTGCGCGCCGAAGCTCCAGCCGCCCAGCTCGACGCCGTAATCGCGGGCCAGATTGTCGAATGCAATCGCATTGCCGTTCATGCCTTCCTTCGGAACCCACAGGTTGTTGCCCTGGATCAGGATGCCGTCCTCGGAAATGTTCGACACGTACACCGAGTAGCGGCCCTGGTTCTGGATATCGCCGAACGCGACGTTCATCCCGCTCTTCGGCGCGAAGCCGACGCCGCTTTCCTTGCCTACTTCACGGAAGCGATTCCCGTCGTTCACATACAGCTCGGAAATGCCATAGTCGTTGGCGATGAAGAGATCGGGACGTCCGGTGCCGCGCAGATCGGCGGCCGCCGCGGCGAGCGCCCAGCGACGGCTGCCGATGCCCATCTTCGCGCTCACTTCCTCGAATCGCCCGTGGCCGAGATTGTGGAACAGCCACTTGCGCCCGCCGTTCGTTGCGTACTCGAAGCTGTCGGGCATGATCCGCGTCGTCGTCAGATGCCACAGATCGACGTCCTCGGCGAAATAGCCGCCGATGAAGAGATCGAGCAGGCCGTCACCGTCGTAATCGAACCAGATTGCGGTGTTCGCATTGATCCACTTCGGCAGTCCCGCCTGGTCGGTGACGCGCTCGAATCCCGCGCCGGGAATCCGACGGAAGAGCTCGGGCCTGCCCCATTTGATCAGCAGCAGATCCTCGTAGCCGTCGTTGTCGAAGTCGCCCCAGACGGCACCCATCGACACGCCGGTGCCGGGCCGATTCACGTCGGCGATGCCCATTTCCGCCGCAACGTTCCTGAACGTGCCGTCGTGCATGTTGCGATAGAGCGCGTTCTGGCTGCCCTCGGCGCTGTTCGTCACGTAGATGTCGGGCCAGCCATCGTTGTCGAAATCGACGATCGACACCGACGCGCCCATCGACGCGACCTCCGGCATGATCGGCGCGAGCTTCGGATCGAGCGTCGGTGCGCGATGCACGAAGTCGATGCCCGACTGATGCGCAACTTCCTCGAAGTAGAAGCCGTAGTTCTCGAGCGCCGCCGCCTTCGATTCCTGCGAGCTTCCCTGCGGCAGGGCGCGCGCCGACATCTGCCGGATCAGGAACGGCGTGGCGAGCAGTCCGACGAAGACGACCGCGAGAACCGCTCTGCCGATCCGCTGATCGATCATGGCGAAGGCAGCGTGCGCAGTGCCTGGCGGAACCGATCGGGCGCGACATAGCGCGTGTGATACGTGAGCCAGTCGTCGGGATGCGCGCGATATGCGGGCTCGTCCTCGAGCCGTCCCGGTTCGTCGGTGTATTCGTTGCGTGCGTGATAAGGCAGCGGCTGCACGGTGCGCGAGAACGTCGAGTTGTAATCGCCGTCCTTGATCCAGCCGTCGCCGGCGATCACGAAATCGCGGACCCACCCTGCGCGGGGCGCTGGCTGTTCCGGAAAGCGCAGCGACATCTCGTCGCCGGCATTCATGATGACGTAGCGATCGTCGGTACGCTTCAGCAACTCGCGCACGTCGCCGTCGCGCGTGTAGTAACCGGCGAGATCGCGGAAGCGCTGCGTCGTGCCGGAGATGCGATCGTAATCAGGCACCTCGGGCGCGCGCGTGCCCAATGTCTCGATCACCGAATAGCCGCGATAGTGAAGATCGGCGACGTCGGGATCGAGATGCGTGATCGCGAGCGGCGTATCCGGAAGGCCGCGCGCCCATTCGATGCTGTCCCAGTAGATTTCGAGGTTCGTACGCAAGCGTGCGCGATGCGGCGTCCCGGGACGAAACACGTTCGTCAGGTCCACGAGTATCGTCTTCCTGCGTCCTGCAGGGAAGCCCAGATTGTCGCGTGCGACGATCCACCCGCCGTGGCCGTCGGGCACTTCGAGCGACAGCCCGTGCGCGCGCCACCGCTCGCCCTGGCTCAGCGCGACGTTCAACGACGAGTCGGTCGGATAGACCGAGCCGTTCCCGATGAGGTACAGCGGCCCGTTCGCCGGCGCGTCGTCGCCGAGATCCACTTCGACGTAGTGGTCGCGGGTTATACCCTGGTATTGCCCGGGCTCGAAACCGGCGAGCGATTTGCCGTCGGTTGCGCGGACGAGCGCGGTCACGTCATTGCCGCGATCGTCGGTCGCGCGCGCGATCGGATGCGGCGTTTCGACGGCGGTCACTGCCAGCTTCGCCGGCGGAATCACGAACCGCTCGTCGACGAACACCTCGGTGCCCGCCGGATGATCGACGGTCATCAGCTCGAGATGATCGTAGTAGTACACCTCCCACAGCTCGGCCGTTATACGAAGGTCGTAGAAGCCGTCGTGCGGAACGAGCGCGTCGCGCCCGATCTTGTACCACTCCCCGGTCGCCGCAACGGCGGCTGTGCCGAGCGTGTTGATCCGCAATCCGATCGCCGAGCCCCACGGCACCGCATCCTTGACGAACGCCATTCGCTTGCCGTCCCACGCGAAGAGGAACGGGCACGAGCCCTTGAGGCGCTGCTCGGTCTCGATAGACTGATCGGACTTGACGTCGAACTCGGCGCGCGCAGTACCGTTCGGCCACAGCACGCGCACGACGTCGACCTGCGTCTCGTTGCCGAGGCCGAAGTGCACCTGCGGGCCGGTGATCGGCTGCTTCTCGTAGA